>JAISJX010000122.1 GCA_031261145.1 Tannerella sp. | reverse complement strand
AACCTCGGTATGCTGGACGATATACTGAAGCGCGCAGTCACATTGAAGCATGTAAAGCTAACCGGATTGCATAGCCATATCGGTTCTCAAATTACCGACATCACCGTTTTCAACGACTTGGCTATCCGCATGAATGAAATTCAGGAAAAGTTGGAACATCACGGCTTGCAGGTGGAACATATCAATTTCGGCGGCGGATTGGGCATTGAGTACTATCATCCCAATCAGGTGCCCATACCCCCCTTCAATAATTATTTTGCCGCATTCCATAAACTGTCGGAGTTTCGTACGGGACAGCAGGTACATTTTGAACCCGGGCGCTCCATTGTCGCCCAATGCGGCAGCCTGATATCCAAAGTACTGTACGTGAAAGAAGGCGAGGTGAAGAAATTCGCTATCCTGGACGCCGGTTTTACCGAACTGATCCGCCCGGCCATGTACGACGCTTACCACCGCATAGAGAATATAAGCAGCGACGAAGCGACAGAACTCTACGATGTGGTAGGTCCTATCTGTGAATCCTCCGACATATTCGGCAAAGAAGTGGAATTGAACAAAGCCCGCCGGGGCGATTTGTTCGCCCTTCGTTCAGCCGGAGCTTACGGGCAGGTAATGGCTTCGCAATACAATTGCCGCCGGCTGCCGAAAGCATACTACTCGGATGAACTATAATTGAAATACGGGAACGAATCTTATATTATGGAAAATTTATTTGTTCTTACACCGATTGAATCTATTTCCGTAGCCATTGCAGGAGGATTGTTTATCCTTCAATTTTTTTATTGGATAGTAATCTACGCCCGCCCGTTGCGGAAAGCGTCCCGGATGCGCCGGGAAAAAGCCTCCACCCTTCCGGTATCCGTAGTGGTATATGCCGGGAATGAGTCGGAGAATTTACAGAAATACCTTCCGTCGTTGCTGACGCAGAAATATCCCGAATACGAGGTGATTGTCGTAAACGACGGTTCTACCGACGAAACCAATGATGTATTGAAATCGCTCGAACAAAAATACAGCCATCTATATTACACTTACATCCCCGAAGAAGCCAAATACCTGAGCCGCAAGAAACTGGCGTTGACCTTAGGCATCAAGGCGGCCAAATATGATATCCTCCTGTTTACGGAAGCCAATTGCCAGCCCGTAAGCGACCAGTGGATTGCCTCCATTTCATCCGCTTATACCCCTGATACGGAGATTGTACTCGGTTTCTGCGCCTACCAATATACCAAAGGATTTGTCCATCAGCTTATCGCCTACGACAACCTCGTCAGCGGATTGCAATACATCTCTTCCGCCCTCGCCCATCGCCCTTTTACGGGAAACGGGCGTAACCTCTCTTACCGGAAAGAGTTGTTTTTCAGGAATAAGGGTTATTATAAATCGTTGGCGCTGCACGCAGGCGATGACGATTTGTTCATCAACGAATCCGCTTCAAGAAAAAATACGCAGGTAGTCTATTCGCCCGAAAGTATTACGCAAACTCCTCCCGTGACGTATTTCAGGATATGGAGGGATACAAAAGTTTCGCGCGCCTCTACGCAACGTTACTACAAAGGCGCGTCGTTCCTCTTTTTCCGTTGGGAGAAAGTCACCTATTTTCTGTTCCTGTTCACATCGGTCGCTATCATTATCATGGGAGTGAACGATTATGAAAACTGGCTGCCGGGCGCGTTAGCCGGATCACTGTTCCTTATCCGCTATATTATCAAATCCATCGTATTATACCGGTCAGCCAAAATGCTTCAACAGAAACCGACCACAGGCTGGTTATTCGTCCTGGAATTTATCCATCCCCTGTTCGACCTGTATGTAGGTTTTTATCGCATGTTCCGGAGAAGGAACGACTATACCTTCCGGTTGAGGTAGCACCACCCTTCCGGTTTTCCCGCATGATTTAGTCGAAGCGTATGGTCTTGGCCGGTTCTATTTTAGCGACCAGGTAAGAAGGGCCGAGCATCATCAGCATGGAAGCCGTGAGCGTGCCGGCATTCAGTAGAAGCAGGGCTGCCGGGCTAAGGTCGATAGGGACAGCATCGAGGTAATAAACGGACGGATTGAGCGGAATCACACGGAAACAGGATTGTATCAGGCAAATAGCCAGCCCGGTAACGTTCCCCCACAACATCCCTTTCCCGATCAGGAAGAAGGAAACGTAAAGGAATACCTTGCGGATGCCGGCGTTACTCTGCCCCAACGCCTTCAAAACCCCAATCATGTTGGCGCGTTCCAGCATAATAATCAGCAAGCCGGAAATCATGGTAAACCCGGCTACCGCCGTCATCAGGAGAAGGATAACGATAACGTTGATATCCAGTATCTCCAGCCAGCCGAATATGGCGGGATTCAATTCCTTGATTGAGCGGGTATAGTAAGTATTGCCCAGGCGGTCTTGTTTCCCGGACATCTCAAAATAGACTTCTTCGGCTATGGGGTCCAACGCATTATAATCGTTGACCAGCAACTCAATGCCGCTGACCTGGTCGTCTTCCCAATCATTGAGGCGGCGTACCTGTTTGATGTCGGCCAGTACGAAGATTTTATCGTAGTCCAGAAAACCCGTTTCATAAATGCCGGTAATATGGAAACGGCGCGCGCGCATGTTTTCCCCCTCCACGAAATAGGCAAGCACCGTGTCATCCGCTTTCAAACCGAGTAAACCGGCGATATACCGTGATACCAGCACATCGGTAGAGCTTTTCCGGGGATCAATGACAAACAATTCACCCTCCTTCAGGTTGTCGCGGAAGAACGTCCAGTCATAGTCCGCATCCACCCCTTTCAGGATGATGCCCTGAACATTTTCAGCCGTCTTTAACATACCCGGTTTGGTAGCGAAAGTTTCTACATGGCGGACACCCGGAAAGGCGCGCAAACTGTCCAGCAACGCCTCGTCCGCAACTATGGGAGTCGTTTCGTAAGAAGAATTACTATCGAAATTGGTTATCCGGATATGCGCTCCGAAGCCAATCACCTTGTTCCACACTTCCTTCTTGAATCCGACGAAAATAGCCACGGACAGGATCATCACCGTCAATCCCAGCGCAATCCCCGCGATGGCGATACGCACCACCGGAGGCGTCGCCCGGCGGTTTCCCTCCCGGCTGAAATGAATTTTCCGCGCTATGAATAATTCTACGTTCAATGTGATAACGTCCTATTGTTCCGATTCCGCCGGTCTCGGTATTTTCACAATAAATTGTTCTCCTTCCATATCGTTAATCAATTCTATGTCAGGCTGTTCTTTTAGTGCTCGTCTCAATCCGGAACCTAATCCACTATAAGGCATGGAGTGGGCGCCAAACATAGCAAGTTGATTATTGCGGATAACGGGATTTCCATACTTTATTTCTTCTACAGTCAAATTATTAGGTAGTTTTCCGGGGCTTATTATCTCAACTCTATTATCAAACACAAGAACTCTTACCGGAGAATTTTTAAAATAATCACGATGTATCAAGCTGTTTTGAAGTGTCTCAACCAACGCTATTTTCGATATTTCTAAAATACCCACGGAATTAAAATTTTGCCCTTGTTGCGTATGTCGCAAACTACTGTTTAAAAAATTCATTCCCTGTTTAAATAATTCAGGAATTGTACCTTTCAAATCTTCCGGTTTACTGCGATATTGATTGCTGGAAATATCGTTACCGAAAAAGGAAACGGTTTTGATAGTAAATGCCGGTTTTATGTTTTGAGGTTCTTTCCCAAAAAACAATAATCCTGCTAAAGTCACACTATTGTTCCTTAAAACTCTTTTTACCTTTAAGGCTTCTTCGTATGTTAAGCCTTTTTCCTGATATGTTACATCAAACTCTTTTTTGAAATAATCAGCAAATAATCTTTCGTCAATATCGTTAATATCTGTTTCACGCACCTCCATTTCATCAGCTAATAAATTGCCGCTTTGCTGAAAAAGCCTCATTATTTCGGCATTATCAGTAACTCT
>JAISJX010000427.1 GCA_031261145.1 Tannerella sp. | reverse complement strand
CATGATTTGGCTATTGATTTTGAAGAGATTATTGTTTCTCCGGAATGTATTGAATTAGCTATGGAATATTTAGCGGAAGATGTTGTAGGGCAAACCAGTAAGGATGATTGCATCCACATTGCCGTTGCCACCATAAATAAAATTGACATATTGGTAAGTTGGAATTTTAAACACATTGTCAATGTGCATAGAATCAGGGGGTATAATGCCGTTAATATAAAAAACGGTTATGCAGCCTTAGACATACATTCACCTAAAGAATTGAGAAGTTATGAAGACGAAGAAATTTGACAGCGTAAAAATGATGCGGGACATGAGGAACGGAATTGATGCCGAAATCTCAAAAATGTCGCCCAAGCAAATTTTAGATTATCTGAAAAATACAAGACGTGAATATAACAAAGCAGTTGTAGGATTGTAATCTGCTTTGTTCGTAACAGGAATATTATAAAATGCTTATGCTCAATTCCGCAGGATTTGTAATCCTACGGAACGGGAGAAACGATGATGAGAAACTAAAAAATATGGATTTATTCACTAACATAGAAACCCCCGGCGCTCTGTCCCTGTCCGAATTGAATGAATTGGTGCGGGATGTGATTAGCGTGCAAATGCCTGACGCCTATTGGGTGCGTGCAGAGATGACGGATGTGCGTACAAACGCCTCATCAGGGCATTGCTATCTGGAATTTATTGAGAAAGACGAACAAACCGGTCAAATCGTAGCCAAGGCGCGAGGAACGATATGGGCGAGGACTTTTCATATCCTGAAACCCTATTTTGAAGATACAACCCGTCAACGGTTTGCTTCCGGGCTGAAAGTATTGGTGAAAGTATCGGTCGAGTTTCATGTGTTATATGGATATAGCCTGACGGTACTCGATATTGACCCCTCCTATACATTAGGCGATTTGGTGAAGAAACGGCAGGAAATTGTCCGTCGTTTGCAGGAAGAAGGTATTTTTGAACTGAATAAGGAACTGCCTTTTCCCGAACTCCCGCAACGGATTGCGGTGATTACTTCGCAGACGGCTGCGGGATACGAAGATTTTGTACATCACTTGTGTGACAACAAAGCCGGTTATCCGTTTTACCTGAAACTGTTTCCGGCGATGATGCAGGGAGAAAAGGCCGAACAGTCCATTATCGCTGCATTGGACAGGGTTTGGCAGTATGCCGAATGTTTTGATGCGGTAGTAGTGATTCGCGGCGGCGGTTCGGTTTCCGACCTGAACTGTTTCGATTCCTACCAGTTGGCTGCCCATTGCGCCCAGTTTCCCCTGCCGGTTCTCACCGGTATCGGGCATGAGCGAGACGATTCCATCGTAGATATGGTGGCGCATACGCGGATGAAAACCCCGACAGCCGTTGCCGATTTCCTGATTGCCCGTATGGACGAACAGGCGGACGAAGTGGAGCAACTGCAACAGACTGTTTGCGGATGGGCGTCCGAAGTCCTTGCGACGCATCAGAGCCAACTGAACATGCTGACCGCCCGCATACCGGCCATGGTAATCGCCCGTATCGAGCAGAACCGTACCCGTTTATCATCCTTACGAACCGGATTAGCCGCCGCCAACCTGTTCGTCATGAAACAACATGCTATCCTGACCGGGACCCGACAATCCCTGCAAAGCCGTGTGACCGCATTGATTGCCGAAAAACATACGTCCATCGACCTTCTCGGACAGTACGTGAAAATGGCGTCGCCCGATTATATCCTGAAGCGTGGCTATACATTAATATTAAAGAACGGTGTCATCGTGAAACAAGCCTCCCAATTAAAAACAGGAGACGAACTCGCCATACGGTTTGCCGACGGCGAACGAACAGCGCATGTAGAATAAAGATAAAAAACTAAAAAAACATACAAAATGGGAAAGAAAGAAAAGGAAGAAAAAGAAGAAACCTATAACGAATCCATCGGGAAGCTCCGGGAGATTGTAGCCGAAATAGAGCAGGACAAGCTGGATGTCGATGTGCTTTCCGAGAAAGTAAAGGAAGCCAGCCGTCTGATTAAACTCTGCAAGGAAAAACTGTTTAAGGCGGACGAAGAAGTGAAGAAGATTCTGGAGGAATTGCAGTGAAACGAGCGGTTATCATTGTTGCCGGAGGACAGGGATTGCGAATGGGTTCCGATTTACCGAAACAGTTCATTCCCCTGCACGGAAAACCCATCCTGATGCACACGCTGGACGTTTTCCACCGGTGGGATTCGTCGGCGACATTGATATTGGTCATTCCTGAAGCGCACCGTTCCTACTGGTCGATGCTCTGCCGGGAACTGGATTGCAGCGTGCCTCACCGGATGGTGGATGGCGGCGAAACGCGCTTCGATTCCGTCCTCAACGGATTGCAGCAAACGGCCGGTTGTGAACTGACAGGCATCCACGACGGCGTCCGTCCGCTGGTCACTCCCGAAGTGATAGAAGCCTGTTTTACCGCTGCGGCGCAGTATGGCGCTGTGATTCCCGTGGTTCCTGTTATTGAATCCATCCGCGAACGAAACGGCGAAGGCAGTTGCGCTGTTGACCGCGAAAAATATTGTATCGTACAGACGCCTCAGGTTTTCCGTAGCGATTGGCTGCAGGAGGCTTATAAACAACCTTATGCGCCGCAATTTACGGACGATGCCTCTGTGGTCGAAGACTATGGGAAAACCATCCATTTAGTGCCGGGGAACCGCGAAAATATCAAGATTACGACCCCGTTTGACTTGATGATGGCCGAAAAACTCCTGCGTTGAACTCCGGAATAAGGTAAAAAAATATGAGTCTAAGCAATCAATCCATCATGTATCTGCCAAGCGTAGGCCCCAGGAAAGCCGAAGTCCTGAGACAGGAAGCCGGCATTGTTTCTTATGAAGACCTGCTGTATTACTTCCCCTATAAATATGTGGATCGCAGCCGTTTCTATACGGTGAAGGAAATAAACGGCGAGATGCCCCATATCCAGTTGAAAGGGCGGATATTCCTGTTTGACACCGTGGGGGAAATGCGTACCAAACGACTGATTGCCAAATTCACCGACGGCACGGGCGTGATTGATTTGGTCTGGTTTAAAGGGTTGAAATACATCACAGACAAATATAAAACGAATCAGGAATACATTGTTTTCGGCAAACCCACCGAATTTGGGAAAAGCTACAACATCGTGCATCCCGACATTGATTCTGTCGAAGACGCCCAACAAGTTGCCGCCGGGCTGACCCCGTTCTACAACACGACCGAACGGATGAAAAAGGCGTTTCTTCACTCCCGCATCATTCAAAACCTGAACTACACCCTGCTCACAAGCCTGAACTGGAACGTCCCCGAAACGCTGCCCGCATATCTATTGGAACAAACCGGTATGCTTTCGATTTCGGACGCCATGCGGAACATCCATTTTCCCGCCTCGGCTGAATGGTTGGACAAAGCGCGGCGCCGGTTGAAATTCGACGAGTTATTTTTCATCCAGTTGAATATTCTCCGCACGGCGCGTATCCGCCGGCAAAAGTTGGCAGGGATTGTTTTCCCGAAAGTCGGTGATTTGTTCAACACCTTTTATGAGAAATACCTGCCGTTTGAACTGACCAACGCCCAGAAACGGGTTGTCCGCGAGATTCGCGCCGATGTGCGGAGCGGCCGGCAGATGAACCGGTTGGTGCAGGGGGATGTGGGCAGCGGCAAGACATTAGTCGCTTTGCTGGCGATGCTTCTGGCGGCTGACAATCAGTATCAGGCCTGTATGATGGCGCCGACCGAGATTCTGGCAAATCAGCATTACGCCACGCTGATGGAGTTTCTGAAAGACATGAATATCCGCGTCGCCCTGCTGACCGGTTCGACTAAGAAAAAAGAACGGGAACAGATTTTGCCTGCCATTGCCAACGGCGAGATACAGTTAGTTGTCGGGACGCACGCACTGATTGAAAGCACGGTCGTGTTTGCATCGCTCGGTCTGGCGATTATCGACGAACAGCATCGTTTTGGCGTGGAACAACGCTCGCGGTTATGGGTGAAAAATAACATAACGCCGCATGTCTTGGTGATGACCGCAACCCCGATTCCCCGCACACTCGCCATGACGCTGTACGGCGACCTGGATGTTTCCGTCATCGATGAACTGCCGCCCGGACGCAAACCTATCAAGACCTTGCATCGTTACGACGCTAAAAAAGCGGCCCTGTACGATTTCCTGCGGCAGGAGATTCAAAAAGGGCGGCAGGTGTATGTCGTCTATCCGTTGATTGAAGAAAGCGAGACGCTTGATTATAAGAATCTCGAAGAAGGATATAAGGTTTTCAAGGAAGTTTTCCCCGAATATACCGTCTGCATGGTGCATGGCCGGATGAAGCCGAAGGAAAAGGACGCCGAGATGCAGCGGTTCGTCTCCGGCGAAGCCCAGATTCTCGTGGCAACCACCGTGATAGAGGTTGGCGTCAATGTGCCGAACGCTTCCGTGATGGTGGTAGAGAGTGCGGAGCGTTTCGGTTTGTCGCAACTGCATCAATTGCGGGGACGTGTCGGACGAGGCGCCGACCAATCCTATTGTGTGCTGGTTTCCTCCTATAAATTAAGTAACGAAACGCGCAAGCGGCTCGAAATCATGGTGAGTACAAACGACGGCTTTGAGATTGCCGAAGCCGACCTGCGCCTGCGCGGTCACGGCGATCTGGAAGGAACGCAACAGAGCGGCGACGGATTGTACCTGAAAATCGCCAGTCTGGCAGCCGACGGTCAGGTGTTGCAATTCGCCCGCAACGTCGCCGAAGGGATACTGAATGAAGACCCGGAGCTGGAACTGCCCAAAAACCACATCCTGAAAGAACGCCTGAATACCCTTTTCAGCCGAAAGATGAGTTGGGGATTGATTAGTTAGGACATTCATAAATTAAATGACTATCCGCAGTCGTCCACTAACATCTCATCGTAGTGATTGATTTTTGCACACAACGCGCCTCCGTCCCGTCAGGGACGGAATGTGAAAAGCCCGATTTCCTGCTTCTGTTTTTTTGGGGTACGATTGCGGATAGTCATATAAATTATCCTTATCTTTGTACAATCATTCAACAAATATCACGTATATGAGTTATTCGACAGAACATACCGACCAGATATTGAAAAAAATAGAGAAGCGACTTCGCGCTTCGGCAGAGGTTTATCAGTGCATTCCGCAGAAGGCGGGACGTCCGTTGCCGAACTTGTTGGAGTTGAAAAAAATAGTGGGATTGGCCAAAGAAATATTCTTCCCCGGATTTTTTAGCGATTCGGATATGATACCGGCCACGCCGGCCGTTACGCTGCACCTCCAATTGGAATCCCTGACGGCTATGATGATAGAACAGATTGCAAACGGGTTGTACTTTTTCTCCGAAAAGTCGGCGGAAACATGCGAAGATGACGCCCCGGAACTGGCGCTGACCTTTATGGAACGGATACCCGAAATCAAACGCCTGCTCTGTACCGATGTGCAGGGGATGTTTGACAACGACCCCGCCGCCAAAAGTTACGGCGAAGTGATCATCTGCTATCCGAGCATCCAGGCGATGATACATTATCGTATCGCGCACGAACTGTTATTGCTCGGCGTGCCCGTACTGCCCCGTATCATCACCGAGATGGCGCATTCCGATTATGGCATTGATATTCATCCCGGCGCACATATCGGCGAATATTTCAGCATCGACCATGGCACCGGCGTTGTGATTGGCGAGACCTGCATCATCGGCAATAACGTCCATCTATACAAAGGTGTGACGTTAGGCGCCAAAAACTTTGTCTATGACGAACGCGGTTATCCGATCAACATTCCGCGCCACCCGATTATAGAGAACAACGTGATTATTTATTCCAATGCCACCGTTCTGGGACGTATCACAATCGGTCACGATTCAATTATCGGCGGCAACGTCTGGCTGACAAACGATGTGCCGCCCCATTCGCGCATTACGCAACAACGGGCTTCGACGGATTCAAAGATTCGATGAGGTTATGATAGAATTTCATCCCATTTTTGTCACACAAATAATATTTTTTATTCTTTGTGACATTCTTTGCAAAAAAAACATTACATTTGTCCCAATATTTTATGACATATAATGAATTATGATTCCGTTTAATAAGGATTTTAGCGAAAGGATTATTCAGGGAGACAGAAAAGCGTTTGATGAACTTTTCCGGCTCTTTTATTCCCGTTTATGCAGTTTTGCCAATTCCTACCTAAAAGACAGGGATACTGCCGAGGACATGGTTCAGGACGCCTTTTTACTCCTGTGGGAACGACATGATACGCTCCGGCCGGGTGGCAATGTGCAGGCATGGCTGCTTACGGTTGTGAAAAATAATATCATCAATCATATCAACCGGATGAAACGGAGGGTTCAGGCCGAACAAAACTACGCCGCCCGTATCATTCGTGATTTTAACCTCCGCCTTTCTACACTGGAACTGTGTGACCCGGAATATCTGTTCAGCGCAGAAGCGGAAGAACGTATCCTGAAAGCGGTTGACGCGCTTTCCGAACCATGCCGGCAGGTCATCACCATGAGCCGTTTTGAAGAAATGAGCCATAAAGAAATCGCCGAAAAATTGAATATCAGTGTCAAAGGTGTCGAATATCATATCACCAACGCCTTGAAAAAACTGCGTATTGACTTAAAAGAGTACCGGTCACTTCTGTTTTTTTTCGTATAAAACAAAAAAAGTGGAATGCTGATAGATAAAGAGATGTAATTTGCAAAAAAAACGCTACTATAAGTTGGATTGTATAAAAAAAATAGCCTATATTTGTTGCGATTATTTTAGTTAGAATTAATGGACTTCATTCCATCTGGAATAGTCATCTCAAAAAAGGGGCACAGAATGGTCCTGCGAGAGAAAAAGTAATTTTTAGAAGTCCCCTTTAGTTATGTACAACAACAAGTATATTCGATTCATTTTCAGATGTTGCATTTTTTGCACAGGCATCTTCATTTTTTTTGGTTTTAAGTCTTCCACAGCTCCTACGCCAATCAATCATCCCTCGTCCATTCTGGTTTTTGACGAAGGCAAACAACTTGCCATTGCTTCCGACAAGGGTAACAGGATAGCGATAACCGGATTGCCTGTAAATG
>JAISJX010000027.1 GCA_031261145.1 Tannerella sp. | reverse complement strand
TAATTACCCATATTCATGATTTGCATTTCGCGAATCTCATGGATAACGGCTCTGTAATAGCTCTCGTCGAAAATCGGCGGAACGGTAAAGACCGAGTCGAGCATCGCGACAAACGATTTGCGTCCGCCCATCAAATCAATCAATCCCTGCGGGTCGTGGAACACCGACCAGGTATAATGCCAACTATTCCCTTCCGTAAAGGCGTCTCCCCATTTCAACGGCGAGAATGGAGTCATAAATTCTCCGTTTTCGTTCCGTCCGCGCATCAATGATGTTTCCTTATCAAATACATTCTTGTAATTCTCTGCACGTTTGGCGTATAAGTCAATTTCCTTTTTCGGACGGTTCAATTTTTTCGCCAAGGTGTAAATGCACCAGTCATCGTAGGCATATTCCAGCGTACGCGCCGCACTTTCGTTAATTTTCACGTCGTAAGGAACATAACCCAATTTATTATAATATTCATGACCGCGGCGTCCGGTGGATGAAACTTTCGGATGTACATTTTCCGTCCCGTGAATCAGACCTTTATAAAGCGCCTCTACGTCATCCACTTTCACCCCTTTCATATACGCATCAACCAGTATGGAAGCAGAATTATTTCCAATCATACAACCCCGGTGTCCCGGACTTGCCCATTCGGGGAAGAATCCGCTTTCTTTATACGTATTAATCAGTCCTTCCTGCATTTCTTTGTTTTGCGACGGGTACATCAGGTTCAGGAACGGGAACAAACAGCGGAATGTATCCCAAAAGCCTGTGTCAGTGTACATAAATCCGGGCAGTACCTCGCCGTTGTAAGGGCTGTAATGAACGATTTTCCCGTTTGCGTCTATTTCATAAAATTTACGTGGAAAGAGAAGCGAACGATACAGGCAGGAGTAAAATGTACGGTATTGGTCTAACGTTCCGCCTTCGACCTTGATCGTCCCAAGCACTTTATTCCAAGCGTCTTTCCCTTTTTCGGCAACGGTATCAAAATTATCACTGCCCAATTCTTTCAGATTTTGTTCCGCTTGTTCCGGGCTGATAAACGAGGAAGCCACCCGCGCGTGCACAATCTCGCCTTTGCGTGTCTTAAAGCCGATTATGGCGCCTGCGTGGTCAGCCGTTTGTTCTAAGATATTCTGTTTCAAGGTTGAATCGGCGAAGGTGGCACGATACGTAAACGGTTTGTCAAACACAATCACAAAATAGTTCTTGAAATTTTCCGGCACGCCGCCGCTATTCTTCGTCGTATATCCGGTAATCTTGTTTTCCCCCGGAATCACTTTGACGGACGAGCCTTTATCAAAGGCGTCTATCACCACAAATGATTGTTCGTTTTCTGGAAAGGTAAAACGAAATATCGCCGCGCGTTCGGTCGGCGCAATCTCTGCTACCACATCATGTTCAGCCAAGTAAACCCTGTAATAATATGGTTTGGCAATTTCCGCCTTATGCGAGAACCAACTGGCGCGTTTCTCCTCGTTGAATACGGGAGCGCCGGTTACCGGCATAATCGAAAACTGTCCGTAGTCATTGATCCACGGGCTTGGTTGGTGCGTTTGTTTGAATCCGCGAATTTTGTTATCCGTGTAAACATACGCCCATCCGTTCCCCATTCCGCCGGTTTGCGGAGTCCAGAAGTTCATTCCCCATGGGCGAGCAATCGCCGGGTAGGTGTTTCCGGTGGACAGAGCGTGCGTAGATTGGCTGCCTACCAACGGATTCACATATTCCACCGGGTCAAAAGATTCTGCCGCCATTTTTCCAAGACAGAAAAACGCAAGCATCGTAAGTGCAAATTTCTTTTTCATACTGTTTTTTTTTATAAATTATAATAGTTCTACATATTCCATATTCGCCACGATTCAAAGGCTTGCAACAACAACATTTCCAAGCCATTCTTTACTGCCGCGCCATGTTCTTTCCCTTTTTGCATAAACAGCGTTTCGTCCGGATTATAAATCAGGTCGTATAGCAAATGGCTGGGCGTCAGCAAGTCGTACGGAATGTCGGGTGCTTGTTCCACGTGCGGATACAGGCCCAGGGGCGTCGTATTGACAATCACCGTGTATTCGTTCATCGTTCCGGGCGTAATTTCGTCGTAAGTGATGCAAAAATCCTTGGGTGTACGCGAAACAAATACGGCGGAAAGTCCCAAATCCATCAATCCGTGATAAATAGCTTTTGATGCGCCTCCTGTGCCTAAAATCAACGCTTTGCGATGCGTTTTGTTCAACAAAGGCTCGATAGATTTGTTAAAACCGGTGATATCCGAATTATATCCCGTCAGTTTTAGTTTTCCAAAGCGTCCCTTCGTAAACTTAATCACATTGACAGCGCCAATCAAACGCGCATTTCCATCTATTTCGTCGAGCAACGGAATCACATTTGTTTTGTGAGGCAACGTCACATTCAATCCGCAAAGCGTTGGATTTTCCTGCAATACAGTTTTCAAATCCTTCACGTCTTCCATCTCAAAATTGAGGTATTCCGCGTCTATATTTTCCGATTGAAATTTCCGGTTAAAGAAACCTATTGAAAATGAATGTCCCAACGGATACCCAATCAAACCGTACTTTTTCATATTACTTTATTCATTTTTTTGCTGTGTAAAGGGTGCAAACACCCAATGTAAACCGTTTTATTCTTGTTTCGATAAATCCCTGCATGGAAAGCAGTTCCTTCATTCGCGCCCCCTGAGGCATTCCTTCAATGGAAGCGGGTAAATAATTGTATGCCGCCTTCTCCAATCCGAACAATCCACCCAAAAATGAGACTATTAGCTTAGAATATAGATGATACAGTTGCTTCATCGGAAAATAATCCGGCGTGGACAATTCCAGAATCGCAATATGTCCCTCCTGCTTCAGTACGCGGTACATCTCAGCCAAGCCCTGTTCGATATGCGCGAAATTACGCACTCCGAAAGCGGCTGTCACAGCGTCGAACGATGCGTCGGAATAGGATAGGGACATACAATCCTGATATTCAAACGAGACCATATTTCCGAAACCGGCTTCCGCCGCTTTGGCTGCGCCAATCGCCATCATCCCTTCGGAAAGATCGGCGCCAATCACTTTTTCCGGCTGCAACTGCCTGCACATCAGCAAGGCAAGGTCACCTGTTCCGGAAGCGACATCCAAGATTGTTTTCGGATGATACGGGCGGAGAAAATGGACGGTTTTCCTGCGCCACGAACGGTCGAAACCCAGCGAAAGGACATGATTCATACGGTCATACCGGCCGGCAATCGTGTCAAACATCCGTTTGATCTGCAATCCTTTCTTTTCCGTTCCGCTGTATGGAAGCACATTCTCCGCTGTAATCATCCAAGAAACGGCTTTATTCTGCTGTAATGTAATTTGTTACATTTTTCTCAATGCGCGAAAGCAAATCGTCCGTATCCTCTTTTACAAAAGGCTCGCCCGTAATCTGCTCATACAGTTCGATATACCGGTTACTGATACTTTCCACAATCGTCGGCGTCATTTCCGGGACCGTCTGACCGGTTTTTCCTTGGAAACCATTCTCCATCAGCCATTCGCGTACAAATTCTTTGGAAAGCTGTTTCTGCGGTTCGCCGGTGGCAAAAAGCGTTTCATAGCCTTCTTTGTAGAAATAACGGGACGAGTCCGGCGTATGGATTTCGTCAATCAGGTAGATTTTACCGTCGCGATGCCCGAACTCATACTTTGTATCCACAAGAATCAATCCGCGTTCGGCCGCAATCTCCGAACCGCGCTTGAACAATGCCAGCGTATATTTTTCGAGTACCGCGTAATCCGCTTCCGAAACCAATCCTTGTTTCAGAATTTCTTCTTTGGAAATATCTTCATCATGCGTGCCTTGAGCCGCTTTGGTGGTCGGGGTGATGATTGGTTCGGGGAACTTCTGGTTTTCACGCATTCCGTCCGGGATTTTCACGCCGCAAATCTCCCGCACGCCGTTTTTGTATGCACGCCAGGCGCTTCCGCACAGGTAACCGCGCACAATCATTTCCACCGGATAACCTTCGCATTGCACGCCGACCGTCACCATCGGGTCTGGCACAGCGAGTTTCCAGTTCGGACAAATATCAGCCGTTGCATCCAGAAACTTTGCAGCAAGCTGGTTCAGCATCTGCCCTTTATAAGGGATTCCCTCCGGCAAAACGACGTCGAAGGCCGAAATCCGGTCGGTCGCTACCATGACTAACACTTCGTTGCGGATGTTATAGACGTCCCGCACTTTACCATGATACACACTCTTTTGTCCCGGAAAATTATATTCCGTCTTTACTAATGCTTTTTTCATCTTTCTTATCTTTTACAAAATCTTTTTTTCGTTGTTCATCGTCCTTTTCATACGCTTCGACAATGTGTTGTACCAGCTTATGGCGGACTATATCTTTTTTCGTAAACTCTATTCTGCCAATGCCATACACCTTTCTCAGTATGTTCATCGCCTGAACCAGGCCGGATGTAGCTGTCGGCGGCAGGTCTATCTGCGTAATGTCTCCCGTGACAATCATTTTGGCGTGAAGCCCCAGACGGGTCAGGAACATCTTAATCTGATGAGTCGTTGTGTTTTGCGCTTCGTCCAGAATAATCACGGCGTCGCTCAGCGTGCGTCCGCGCATATACGCCAACGGAGCAATCTGAATCACGTTATTCTCCATGTATTCTTTCAGCTTGATTGCCGGAATCATCTCCTGTAGAGCATCATAGAGCGGTTGCAGGTATGGATCCAATTTGTCTTTCATCTCACCGGGCAAAAAACCGAGTTTCTCTCCGGCTTCCACCGCCGGACGGCTGAGGATGATTTTCCGTACCTGTTTATTTTTCAGCGCCCTCACAGCAAGCGCTATCGCTACAAATGTCTTGCCCGAACCCGCCGGCCCGATAGCAAATGTCAAATCATTGTCCTCAAAAGCCTTCACCAACAGTTGCTGGTTCTCCGAGCGGGCGACAATCGCCCGCCCGTTCACGCCGTGGATAATCAAATGGTCTTGCCGGGCGACATTGACGTCCTTGCCTTTGACAATATCCATAATAATATCCTCCGTCACGGAGTTATATTCCTCGCAGTAAAGCTCTATTTCACGAATCTTCTTGAGAAACGCCTCTAATTCTTCTTCGTCCCCGATGATTTTCATCACATTACCGCGCGCCACGATGCGCAGTTTGGGAAACAGTGTTTTAATCAGTTGCATGTGGGCGTTATTTACGCCGTAAAATGCAACTAAATCCACATTTTCAAGAATATATATCCGTTCAATCATCGACCGTCCTTTTTACTGCCTATTCATACAACCGGAACATCCGTGTCATTTGTTTCCATTTCTCGGCAGATGTTGCATTCGCCTTTGCATCCTGAAAGATAGACATATAATCTTCCCATTCCTGTTGTCTCGGCAAGGTTGCCAGACGCGCAAAAGCCTCGTCCCAATCGAAATCAAGCGGTGTCTCGACAATCATAAACAGACGATTCTCCAGAATGTAGATTTCCATTTCCAGAATCCCCACACTGCGTATTCCTTCGCGTATCTCCGGCCATGCTTCCTTCTCGCTATGGCGTTTGATATATTCCTCAATCAGAGCCGGATCGTTCTTCAAATCCAACGTCTGACAATACCGTTTTGTTGGCCCCGAATGTGCCTTTGTTTGATATCCGTTAATCTTCATCCTTTTGAAATTTTCGGTAAAGGTAGTAAAGTTTTCAGATTTTAATAGCTGTTTTAGCTTGCTTTTTGAAGAATTTCTTTTACTTGCTCAATAGATAAATCCGTCAAGCCGGTAATATCTACAATGTTCATGCCTCTGTTGGCCTATTTTATTACTGATTCTCAAAATCCTTGTCAAACAATGCCAGAACTGCTTCCACTTCCCCGCATTTGGCGCTCATGGCAGAATAATGGGAGACAAAGTTTGCAGCCTTGGATCTATACTTTAAATAGACTTATATGTTCTTAGGGATTTCGTATCCTTTTCGGTATGTGCCCTTAGCAAGTATGTTTGCTCCTTTATTTCCGATAAACTTCTCGGTTTGGCCGTCGAATAGTAACTGTTTGTTTCCGACACGACAGGCAATGTTACCCATATTTATTAAGGTTGCGCTACGATGACATTCTTCGATGTTGCCGTTGGGTTGTTTGCGACTGCGCAGACAATCAATGAAATTCTTCTGATGGGCATTGTCGGGAAATACAGCCCCATCTTCGGCCACGACCTGATCGTTGGGACCGATAACTTGCCAACCGCCGCCGTGACGTCCAAGATAAATCAGTCCTTCCGTTCCATAAATCTCTACACGGGCAGAATAGTTACGCCAATTGGGGAAACGTTTGGGGTCGTTACGGATATCACCGGGCGCTTTTTTCATGTATTTGTAGGAAGGTCCTCCGTCAGCGGTTAGGACATACTCTCCGAAATCAAATGTGACGGATTGAGCTTCCGGTGTTTCACTTGTTCCTCCGTAGGTATAATTGCCTCCCCAACTGTAAACAGACTTAGGATGGGGGGGATCACCAAGTACCATGCGGGTAAAGTCCAAGGTATGGGAAGCCTCATCGTCCAATAATCCTCCACTATAAGCCCAGTAATTTTGCCAACCGCCCCGTCCGTTCTCGCTCACAATAGACGGGCTGAACGGCCGGTAAGGCGCCGGGCCTAACCATTTATCCCAGTCGAGCCATGCAGGAACAGGTGTTGCCGGTTGTTCGTTGAATTTACCACCGCCAAGCATGAAATAAGTCTTTACAGTGACGATTTTACCTAATTTTCC
>JAISJX010000007.1 GCA_031261145.1 Tannerella sp. | reverse complement strand
GGCGTTCTGGACTCCGAAAGCGGCGAAGTGAAATGGAAATTCACCCTGCCCCCGGCGCAGAAAAACGAACTGAACCTGAGGTATAAAGTGAAATATCCCAAAGGGAAAACGTTGATAGTGGAATAATTCAAAGGGACTGTCTCATACGTATTTTAGCACGCAGATTACGCAGATAGATAAGATGAACGCAGATTATAATACCGATAATCTGCGTTTTTGTTTATATCGCTTTTCTATATATCTGCGAAAATCCGCCTAATCTGCGTTATCTGCGTGCTTATGAGACAGCCTCTTACCATTTGATTGAAACCGTTACGCCATCCGGGTCATTTTCAAATTTCAGCAGACAGGTATGCGAGGTCTCGTCATAGAATGTTTCGATTGTTACCGGCGTACCGGCGGCGTTTTCAGCCGTTATCTCTTGGGGCTTTCCGGGCAGATATACGCGGGAAGCATTATTGGTGTTTGCCGGACTCTTTGCCGTAAACGAGTAGGCGCTTTTCCCTGCCGCTTCGTTGTATATCCTTGATGCGCCGCACAATACCAACGGTGTCTTTTTATCCTTTATGAAATTCACATTATACAGATAGGCTTGTTCACCGGGATTTATTGTTTTTGTACGGATGACCGGCAACTCCGGATCAAACAAATCTATATAGATTCCTTCCAAAACCAACGGATCGGATGAAACGCTTTCGTCCATAACAGAGGCAATAACGTAGGGGCCGCGCTCAAGATACAGGCTATTCTTCGTCTCTAACTTGCCCGACGTGAGCGCTGTTTCATACGCTTTTTGCACCGTGGAAAAATAGGTTCCGTCACCATCCGGTTTCATTACAAAGTCTTTGGCATCTTCACGAAGGATATACACTTTCCCTTTTCCCGATACGTATTCGCCGGTTTCAGGATTTTGCGATGCAAGTCCCAACTGTTCAAAAAGATGCATGGATGGTTTTTCATAATCGTTCCCATTCGTGTTCCACCACTCCATCACCGACTGGTAGGGGTCTATATCTTTGCCGCAATACACCAATACACCGCCGTTTTTCACCCACTGGGCGATATGGTTATGAAATTCAGGCTTCATAGGTTTCATGTTAGAATAAGACATCACCAGTACTTTCAAACCTTTCCATGTATCGGGATATTCCGTGTTTTCAATATGAACGGTGCTTACCGGGATACCTCGTTTTAACAGCGGCAAGGTTTGACCGTAAAAATTAGAAAACTGCGGATCATCGTATCCTTTATGTGTGGGAAATCGTTGAAACATCAACGAATTAGACATCAGGACGCCGATACCGTGCGAGCCGCTCACTTTGTTTTCCGACAGGGGCATCTCGTTTAGGGTATTGACCATCACCTGCATCTGGGTGGAATAAAAGCGGGGTATCTTCGCTTTCTCATCGCTCTGTGCGCTTGTTTTATACAGACCTTCGTAAATCCTGTCCGGCCAGGGCATTACTTCGTAGTTGTCGATCATCGGGTAGAGCAACTGCGCGGTGAACGTAGCCTGGTAATTCTTCTTATAATCCGCCCAGTCACGAGGCCAGTCTTCGATAGGGTCTGTCAGGAAGAACATCTTGCGACCGGTAGGACATGTCATGGATTCCATTGATCCGTATTCGAGGAAAGCATTTTCAAAGACACGTTCTTTCGCCACGCCGTCGAAATAAGTGGCCTCCCGCGAAGTACCCGTCCACACCTGGGCGATGTATCCGTCCACGCAAGGCAGCGAGGCCAGGCTGGCTTCGGGACTGACAATCTGCCACGACGAATAGTTGATAAGCGAGTGCGTGGGGACATAACATTTGACGTCCATGCCTTTGCTCCGCCCGTATTCTTTGGCGTAGGTAAACACTTCGTTCAGCGCCCGGTAGTAGAGATGATACTTGAGTTTGTTGGCGAGGTAAGTGTTTTCCGGCGATTCGTGCTGCGGCCGCCACGGGAAATGATAATATGCCTGCCACTCGCGTTTGAAAGCCTCGCCGTATCCGCCGCGCATCCAAAATTCGGGCTCTTCCATGTAGATGGCCGAGATACCTGCATCGATAACACGTTTTACATGAACCTCTTTCATATACTTGAGAAAGTTTTCCGAAGGGACGATATAAGGTACCATGTGACCATGCCAGATGGTATCGCCGGCCACAGTCACCTGTCCTTCATCCAGATGTTGTTGTCCGTCCCATTTTCCGGTAAAGTAATCCTGATACCCTCCCCAGGCGATACCGGTCATAAAATGCGTAATATATCCCCGGTCGCGCCAAGACTGCACGCGCTCTTCAAACGTCATGCCGGGACGATCATTAACGCCATATACGATGGCTACATCCGCACGTACATCCGTTACAGGTTTCCATTGTCCGGAAGTCTGAAAGGCGGTCTTTTCTCCGTCAGACAGAGACGGTTGAACGGTTGATGGCTGTGTTTTACAAGCCACCATCACAATACAGAGCAATCCTGCAAGCAAATAACTTCTTTTCATTTTGTTTTTTACGTTTTTCGTTTGTTTATATTCATCCACACTGACTGGTATATTCTTTTCTATTTTTGTTAAATTAATATGAGTAAACAAAAAAATAATCAGATAATCAATTCACCGCAAAAATAAGGGAATTACATACTATTCCCAAATTTTTAGTGCATTTTTTTGGAAAAAAAATTTCCTGATAGGTTTGCATCTAAAAATATTTTATATCTTTGAATCCAAATAAAAATACAGATGACTAATTTCAAAGAAAAAGCCGACCTAATCTGGCGCGTAGCCGACCTTTTACGAGGCGATTACAGACAATCCGATTACGGAAAAGTAATCCTTCCCATGACCGTGCTCCGCCGGTTGGATTGCATCCTGGAACCTACCAAACAAAAGGTGTTGGATTATTTACCGAAAATCAGTATGCTGAAAGAAAGCGCCAAAGATATAACACTCAATAAAATAGCCGGATTCAATTTTCATAACAGCAATCCATTCAATTTCGATAAATTGATTGCCGACCCCAACAATGTGGCGGTAAACCTGCGGAATTACATTACCGGATTTTCCGCCAGCGCACGCGAAATTGTGGAATATTTCAATTTCGATGACCAGATTGACCGCATGGACGACCCCAAGACCGATATTCTGTATCGGGTAGTGAAATCCTTTCAGGAAATTGACCTTACCGATATGGATTCGATGGAAATGGGTTATGTCTTTGAAGAATTGATACGGAAATTCGCCGAACAATCCAACGAAACAGCCGGAGAACATTTTACGCCAAGAGAGATTATCCGCTTGATGGTAAATCTGTTGTTTATGGAAGACCGCGAAATTCTTACACAAACCGGAATTGTGAAAACCTTGTACGACCCCGCTTGCGGAACCGGCGGAATGCTTTCTGTCGGCGAACAATACGTAAAGGAACTGAATCCGAAAGCCGAATTGAAAGTTTTCGGTCAGGAAATCAATCCCGAATCGTATGCCATCTGCAAAT
>JAISJX010000338.1 GCA_031261145.1 Tannerella sp. | reverse complement strand
TAAGTCCGCTATAATCAATAAAATGTACTTCCGGCAATGAAAACCGCATAAACGGAGAAGCGCTCAGGTTTTGAACAATCAGACAGTTCCCCTTGATGACAAATTCAGATTCTTTGGGCTTGAATATCACCGTATCATCTTCTATATGCCTGCCGGTAAGGTTAATGATTTCGCCGAAAGGGTCTTTATTCTTATAAAAAACCTCACCCTCTTCGAGCGGCGGCAATTCTGCAAACACTTCCACCGGTTCGGCATTTTCGTCCGAAACGCTCGACTCCTGCTTCTCTTTATGAGAAGAACAGGCCATCAACAGGATACACGGCAATCCGTAAATAAACAATTTTGTATTCATAGCGTATTTAATAAGTTAGACAAAAGTAATCATAAAATCCGGATAAGCGTTTGTTTGGTATAGTTTTTTCTATCGTTTCCTGCAAAAAAACAGGAAAAAGCTCGGCTAATTCAAATAAAAGCCATACCTTTGACTTCCTAAATCGTTGTAATATGGAAAGTATGAAAGTCTCTTTTTACACAATCGTTCTGTTATTGGTTGTTCAGATGGCTCATTCGCAAACTCCGAACGAGAAAGATACGATAAAGCCGGATTATTCTTCGACAAACAGCCTGAGCCTCGACAAGGATAAGCCCCAAATGGGGCCTCAACCTGAGTTTCGAGTCACTGTTCCCCAAGAAACCGGAACTTTGTCGTTTGACAGCATTTCGGGAAACGCCAAACGGGATGCCTTAACAACCCTGAAATCAACGCCGGATTTTGCAACTCCGCAGTTCTACCGTAATAATGCGTGGTACTACCTGAACACGCCGTCTTTTTACCTGAGTCCGTACAGTTATGTTTCCGACGCCAAATTTAATCAACTAATTATTAAAGGCATGACCAGCCGGTTTACTATCGGCAATATAGCTACAGCCGACCTGAGCGCATATATGTCAAGAAGTTACTTTGGCGTTATCCAGCCTGACCCCTATACGAACGGTTCTTTACGGTTAGACGTCACCCTCAACCTGCACGAACGTGTTCAATTGGTCGGGTTGGGGCAATTATCCGTCCGCGAAGGATTTGATCCCCGTTTCCCGTCATCCGCCGGAAACGCGAACTATTACGGCGCAGGCATTCAGTTCAAAGTATCCGAAAAGTTCGGGTTCGGATTTGGTGTAACCAATAGCTACTATCGGGGAGGATGGACCAAACAACCATTTTTCTACCCGGCAGGATTCTGACAATATATAACTCTTTTAACAGAAAAAAAATTATTATGAACGTGAATAACTATTCTTTTTTATTAGCAGGACTTGCGCTGTTTAGCGCCTGCTCATCATCCCCGAAGGATGCCAGGACATTGCAGAATGGCGTCTGGCGTGGCGAATTAGCGCTGATAGACAACAAACAAGCCCCGGTTTTGGTTGAAGTGACGAAAGCCGGTTCGGCTGCCGAAACGCTCACTCTGATAAACGGCGAAGAACGTGTGCCGCTGACCAATATCCGGTACGACGCCGATACGGTGATTATTCCCGTCGAATCGTATGATGCCGTGATACGCGCAACCGTTTCGGGCAAGCATCTCGAAGGCCGTTTCCTCAAAAACTACATTGAGAACGATTCCGGCGTGCCTCTCAAGGCCGAACGCCGTAATACCGTGCGTTTCAAATCGACCGAAATCCCGGCAACCATCCCCGTTGACGGCAAATGGGATGTTTTTTATATCCGGGAAAAGGGCGACACAACGCATAACGTCGGTATATTCAAATCCCAAAAAGCGCGTGTGACCGGTTCGATATTGACCAATTCCGGCGATTTGCGTTTTCTGGACGGTATTTTGACCGGAAACGGATTCAAGCTGTCCGCATTCAGCGGATTAAGTCCCTATTTGATTGAGGCTGAATTTATCGGCAATGATACCTTTGAAGGGACATTCTATACCACCCGCGGCAAAACAAAATTAGTGGGATGCCGCAACGACCAGGCGGCATTGGAAGATGCTTACAGTTTGACAAGCATGAAAGAGGGATTTGACCAGCTTCATTTTGAATTGCCGGATCTGGACGGGAATCCCGTTTCGCTCAGCGACGAGCGCTATAAAGATAAGGTGGTTGTGGTTTCTGTTCTCGGCAGTTGGTGTCCGAATTGTTTGGACGAGGCGCAATATCTGTCGCCCTGGTACAAAACCAATAAAGACCGGGGCGTAGAGATTGTCGGACTGGCATTTGAACGGAAAGACGATTTCGCTGCCGCTCAAACAGCGCTTAACCGGCTCAAAAAGAAGTACAAGATTGACTATGAGATTTTATTTGCCGGACAAGTAGGCAAGTCCATTGAGACGGCGCTCCCCGAATTGGAAAACTTCTCCAGCTATCCCACAACCATCTTTATTGATAAGAAAGGGATCGTGCGAAAAATACATACCGGCTTCAGCGGACCCGCAACCGGCGTGTTCTATGAAGAATTTCAACAGGAATTTAACGACTTGATAAATACATTGCTGAGCGAATAAATGAGTGAGTAATCTCAGTAGTCTGAACGACTCAAGGATAAAATAGTTTCATTGAATCGCTCAAAGAACAATAAATATTCCGTACCTTTGCGCCCAGTTTTGGTGTGAATATTTTCTTTCGGGAATATTCATGAAAAGGGAATCAGGTGAGAATCCTGAACAGACCCGCTGCTGTAAGCTCGGTGTCTGAACCACGATTTTAGCAAGATAAAAAGATTAC
>JAISJX010000303.1 GCA_031261145.1 Tannerella sp. | reverse complement strand
TCCTACTAAAATTCCGCTTCTGCGGTTGCGCAGTTGTTTTAAACTTTCATCCATAACCTTGTATGCTACCGATGTCGTGTCGGATATAAAAGTTACATTCAGTTGGTCGGGCTTCACGATCTTTACTAAATCGGCCTGTTTGAGCGCCGTCGGGAGCTTGCCGATATTTTTGTATGATACGTTTATCCGGTAGTCAATAGAGTCTCCTTTATAACTTTTTATCTTTTTTACTTCATAATCGCCCCATTCGAGTTGCGGCAGGTGTTTCATCATCGCGAAGTTGAACATGGCCTGATTCTTTGCCCATTTCTCAACGACTGCCGACGGTGCATTCTGTGAATAGAATTTAGGGTCCCATCCGCCTATTTCGACATCGCCCAATGTAGGGTGCTTAAAAGCAGTCCATTCCTTGAATCCGACGCCGTTGTTCTCGTTATCGTCCCAATATAGTTTGTCCAAGTCGTCAATTTTGCCGTCGTTATTATAATCGGCCGCAGCTTTTCCGCCATCCCACAGCTCATCTCCATACCATATTGCACCATAATACCAGTATCCGAAGTCCGGGCCGTGGCCGAACAGCGGAGCGCCTCTTCCGTAGTCATTATATACATCTCCTGCGCGTTCATATCCCGTAATGCTTTTACCTAAAGCGTCAAAATGCAGATACCATTTGATATCTTCGGGATACATCCGGTCGTTTGTAGCCGATGTGCTTGGCGGACGAAGGTGCATGGGCACCTGGGTGTCCATGGAGTTTACTACGTATATGTTGGGGTTTTCCAACAAAAAAATCACGACGGAGCGCGTTTCTATCTCGCTCAGAGGGTATTCTCCCGCTCCGCCCTGCGCCCATCCGCGTCCTGTTTTTTCGGTCATAGGCCGCCAGTTTTCGGGATAGTTGCGATGCAAATCCAATCCTCCGATACCGTCTTCGCCGATTTTTCCGTCGCCGTCGGCGTCAAGACCTTCCGAAACAACGCTATAGTCACCCTTTCCTGCTTCTACCCTTTTCATCAGGCGCCCGCTCGAATCAAGCGGATCTATTATGTAATCGCCTTTGTCATCCTTGTAGCGCATGGTTAAAATCATTCCATCATTGTCGAGGTCAACGGGGCTGTCTTCATCATACAAACCGTCTCCGTCGTTGTCGAAAGGCCGTACCGTACTGCGGTTTCTTTGTGCGGTGAACATATACAGGTTATGGCCGTCGGGATTGTTTACCGGGCGTATATATATAGCCGCCCTGTCAACCAAAGCGGTTATTTCCGTATCTTTGCCATACCCGTCCAGCAGGTATTGCATCAGCCACATTGCCGATTCGGCGCTTGTCACTTCTCCGCTGTGCCTGTTGGCTTCGAAGAAAGCGGCCGGCTTATCCGTAGCCTTACCGGTTTTCTTATTGTTTATCGTCATCTGCAGGATAGGACGCCCTTCATAACTCTGAGCTATTTCATAAAGTTCAACCAGATCCGGATACTGTTTTGCAAAGCGCTCCATGTGATAATAAATCACATCTACGGTATGAAACTTGTCGAATGTAAGCTGCGGAGTAGGTGTGTATTGCACATGTGGCAACTGAACTTTCGGAAAGAAGCTGACTCCGTGCCGCTCACCTTTCACAACATAGAACTTGGACGAGTCGTCACTTTCCGGCCAAGTCGTTACATGCAACGGCTTTATAGTCTGCGCCATTAAACACGCAGGAAGCAATAAGGCTAAAATAATTATCTTTTTTCTCATAGCAATTATCCGTAATTAAAATATTTCGCGCAAATTTACAATAAAAATAATTAACCGACAAAAATATGTTTCTAAATATTGAATAAAAAATAAGATCATGCTCTGAAAATCTGTTGTGGGTAGTCAATGGGGCTTTTTCCCGTCTGCCCGGTTTCATGGAATTATTGGTTTGATAATATTTCCATTAGCATCTTCCGGATAAAGTGCACCTTCAGATTCCAATTGAACAGCCATCTGCTTTATCATAGAGACCAATATGTTTTTTTTACTTTCAGCTAAATTAGTGGTTTCAAATGGGTCGGTAGCCAAATTATACAATTCAAAAGAAGGCTGAGAGGGTTTTTCCGGATGATACCAGTAAATCAGTTTCCAATCACCATTGCGAAAAGAAGTAAAATAATTACCTCGATGTGCATGTGGAAAGTGCATCAAAAAACGATCAGGGCGTTTTTTATTTGTTTTTCCTGCCAATTGCATTTTTAAGTCAATTCCATCAACTGTATGATTGTCCGGATTTTTTATTCAGGTTAAAGAAAGTATTGTTGGATAAATATCCATTACAGTGGCCATTTGCTCTTGGATAGCTCTTTGCTTGATCGGAAATGATTTTTGAATGGAAGCATTCATAGCCGGTTTTGCCCAGCCTGCTATGAACGGAACACGGGTTCCGCCTTCGTATTCCGTACCTTTTTTGCCTCTCAGTGGAGCTGAAGAAAAATGTCCTTTTTCATCACCTAAAGGTGCATCAGACCCATTGTCTCCCAGAAAGATAATCAAAGTATTCTCTGCTATACCCAATGCATTCAATTTATCCATAATATCTCCAAGAGACTTGTCCATACCTTCTATCAAAGTTGCAAAAGATTTTGCCATATCCGATTTGTCCGGAGATGTATAATGGTTCAGGAACCTCGAATCGGCTTCGAATGGGGCATGAACAGCATAATGCGCCATATAAAGGAAAAATGGCTGCTTTTCTTCTACCGCTCTTGTTATCTCGGCATTGGCTTCGATGGTCAATGCATCCGAAAGAAAAACATTCGAACCATGATATTTTTCCAATCCGGGAACAGCACGTTGTAAATTGCCTTTAATATATCCATATCCATGTTCTCCATAATAACTACCGGGTTGACCGATGGAAGAACCGGCAATATTTATATCAAAACCTATATTTTGCGGATACTCACCCTCGCTACCCATACAACCAAAATGGGCTTTACCCACATGAATAGTACGATAGCCGGCTTGCTGCAGAACTCGGGGCAAAGTAACATCGCTTTTTTTGATACCCTCCCAATTCCAATCCTTTGGACCAAATGGCGTTTTATTGTTCGTTTCGGAATTAATCCAATTAGTGGTATGATGCCGAGTGGCGTTCTGTCCTGTCATAATTGATGTTCGCGAAGGAGAACTAACACTTTGTGCATAGCACGTAGAAAACCGTATTCCCTGGTTGGCCAACCGTTCCATATTGGGTGTACGATACCAATCATTCAGTGGATAACGAACCGGATTACCTTTTCCATCTGTCAGAAAAGGAACCTGGGTGTCCATCAATCCCATATCATCTACCAGAAAAACAATGATATTGGGTTTTTCCTGGGCTTGTATTGCCAGAGAATATCCTGACAATAGCATTAAAGGTGTTAATTTATTCACGCACATTCAAATCACAAATTCAATTTTTTGATTGTGCAAAGATAGTGAAAAATATTCATTTATAATGCTACCCTTTCAATAAAATTTAACTGAAACGTCGTAAAATCCTTGGATTTTTGAATCTCTTTCTCGCAGATTGAATGGATT
>JAISJX010000268.1 GCA_031261145.1 Tannerella sp. | reverse complement strand
AGACAGTCCGGATTGCTTCACTTCGTTCGCAATGACGGATGCTTAATTTAATGGTATCAGATAGCCAATCCTGATAATAAAAAAAGGCGGATACGCAAATCCGCCTTTGGGGTAATCATTACTTTATCACCTTTTTGGTCCATCCCGAACCGCCCCTGACGATATACACGCCTCCTGGCAGGCCGCTGAGGTCAAACGTCGCGAATCCGGCTGCTTTTTGCGCCCGGTACGACAATTGGCCGCTGACGGAATACACTTCGATTGATTCGGCCGGCAGGGTGTTGACCGACAGGACGCCATTATGATACGTCACCTCTGCCGGTTCGACCGCCGCTACCGGTTCATTGTCGGTGGGCAAGTCTCCCTCTATAGATTTCAAGGTAAAGAGTTCTCCCTCTAAGTTGCTTGAAATCAATGCGCCGATCTGGACTCTAATCGAACCTCCGCCGACGGCTTCCGATTGAATGGAGAAACCGGATTCACCTGTCATGAGGAAAGAAAACGTGAAATTATTCGCTTCCTTCAAGTCGATTTTTTGAATCGTCCCGGCTTCCGCCAGCTCGTCCAGTCGGGAGAGGTCGTCCGGCGCCGGAAAATACAAGGCATCTTTCGCGTGGACAGCTTCCATCAAACCTATACGCGGCCACATGCTCATCCACACGTAGCGTGGATCCGTCTCAACCAGGGCTGCCGCATTAAACATATAGCGCCCTTTGACGGCATCACCCACTCTTTCGGCATCCAACGCCAACAGATACTTTGCCGAAACAATCGTATCCAGATAGAACTTTGTATTTGCCTCCGGAAATTGTAGCGTATTAACCACCCCTACTAAATCCACCCCATCAACCGTGTAACGTTCATCACATTCCTCTCCCAACAAATAAGACGGACGAGCAGAACTCACGATATTTACATAACCGGATTCCTGCGCCTGAAGATGTTCCTCTTGCGCCCAACTCGTGACCGTACACAACGCCCACATACATACTCCCAAAACAGTAGTTACTTTCCTCATTTTCTTCACTTTTTAATTATAGATATACTTAAATACATTTTCTTTTTTATCGAAATTTTTATTTCGCGCAGAGTTAATTAATTTTTGAATCATTCCTTTGAATGTACATCCCGCGCATTTGAATGAATGCCTCGCCCGTTTGAATGGGCGGCTCATTCCTTTGAATGTATGGTTCGCGCATTTGAATGTACGAATTACCTTTTTTTACATTCGGGGCTGCGTTCATCCTGCACAACGCAATTTTCCAAAAAAATAACTCCTGATTTACACGTAATTATCTATAAATTATAAATACTAATATAACTTAATAGAATTAAGAGACAAAAGTAATCCTTTTTTTATAAAGGAACAAATATAATTCTGTTTTTTTATTGGAAATGTTTAAAAAAAAACAGGCGTTCGACGAAAGGGGGACGGCGTAACGACTACTCTATCGCTATTTTTAACCTTAATTTTTTTTGCGCAAAGACCTGACAGGTTTTCAAAACATGTCAGGTCTAAGAACAATTGCGGATTGCAAATCCTTATAATAAAATTGGATGGAATTACAAATCCCATCAACGCTGCGCGAAATTTTTGAATCCTAACCGTTTTTCTCCAACCTTTTCTTCATTGCAGCCAGCATATCGCTTAGTCGTTCCACTTTGCTTTTTGTGATGGCGATGCGGCCGGAGCGGATGAACTGCAGGACGCCGATGGTTTGGCTCAGTTCGCGGAAAAGAGCTTGGGTCTCTTCGTAGTGACCGCTTTTTTCCAGTACGACGCATGTCTCGTTGATGTCGAGTACGCGGGCGTCATATTTGCGGATGAGGCGCTCGACGGAATCCATTTTCAGGAACAGTTCGGTGCTTAATTTATAGAGCGCTATCTCCTGATGCACCAGATCTTCGTCCGTGTTGAAGTAGGATTTCAGGATATCGACACGTTTGTCTATCTGCTGCACCACTTTCTCAATCGTATTTTTATCGGCAAAAGTCGTTATTGTAAACTTATGTATGCCTTCGATGGCGGAGGGCGATACGGACAAAGTCTCGATATTCAGTTGCCGCCGCGTAAAGATTATCGCAATCTGGTTCAGAAGTCCTACCGTGTTCTCCGAAAAGATGATTACGGTATATAATTTTTTATTTTCCATTTGTCTTTCCATTTATAGAATCATATCATCCATACTACCTCCTGCGGGAACCATGGGGTAAACCATGCCGCATTTCTCCACATTAGCGACCAACAGGTATGCGCCGTCGCAGGCGAGCATCTCACGAATTGCGTCGTCCAATTCCTCCCGTTTGTCCACTGCACGGGCGCCTATATGGTAGGCTTTGGCTATCGTCACGAAATCGGGATTATCCATCTCCGTGGCCGAATAGCGTTCGTTATAAAACAATTCCTGCCACTGGCGAACCATCCCTAAGAAACTATTATTAAGCAGGATTATCTTCACGTTCAGTTTTTCCTGCATAATCGTGCCCAGTTCCTGAATCGTCATTTGCAGACCGCCGTCGCCAACGAACAGGCAGACCGTCCGGCCGGGTGCGCCGATGGCCGCGCCGATGGCCGCAGGCAACCCGTACCCCATCGTTCCCAAGCCGCCGGAAGTGACTACGCTCCGCGTCTGATTGTACTTGAAATAACGGACGCCCATCATTTGATTTTGCCCGACATCGGTCACTAACACGGCTTTGTGGCCGGTCGCTTCGGAGACCTTGCGCACCACTTCGCCCATCCGCAAAGCGCCGGAGGCGGGGTGTATTTCTTTTTGTATCACTTTTTCGTTTTCCTCTTGTTCGTGCGGGGCGAACGAAGCTATCCATTCGTCGTGTCTGGCGGGACGGAGTTGTTGAGTGATAGCGGCCAGCGCTTCTTTGGCGTCGCCTGCGACGGGCACATCGACGGGTACATTTTTCCCTATCTCGGAGAGGTCGATGTCTAAATGAATGACTTTGGCTTGTTTGGCGAACTTGTTCAGGTTGCCTGTCACACGGTCGTCGAAACGCATTCCGATAGCTATCAGGACGTCACATTCGTTCGTTTTGCGGTTTGGGGCGACATTTCCGTGCATGCCCAACATCCCTTTGTTCAGACGGTGGCCGGACGGCAGCGCCGAAAGCCCCAGCATCGTTGAGCCTGCGGGTATATCGGCTTTTTCCAGAAACGCGGTCAATTCTTTTTCCGCGCCGCTCAATATCACGCCTTGCCCGACTAAGGCAAACGGTCTTCCGGCGGCATTAATCAATCCGGCGGCATCCGTAATGCTTTGCGGGTTTATGTCCGGTTTGGGCTGATAGCTGCGGATGTGTTTGACGGGTTGACAGGCGTAATCCACCAGACCGACCTGTACATCTTTGGTCAGGTCAATCACCACCGGACCGGGACGCCCCGTCGAGGCGATATAAAACGCTCGCGAAACCGCCCAGGCAATGTCTTCCGGTTTCCGTATCTGGTATGACCATTTCGTAATTGGCATCGTGATTCCCATCACATCGACTTCCTGAAAGGCGTCAGTGCCCAACAGGGTCGTCGGCACCTGACCGGTAATCACTACCATCGGCGTACTGTCAATCATGGCGTCTGCAATGCCCGTAATCGTATTGGTCGCTCCGGGGCCGGACGTCACTATCGCTACGCCTACTTTCCCGCTGACACGCGCGTAGCCTTGCGCCGCATGGGTTGCTCCCTGTTCGTGGCGAACCAATACGTGCCTCAGTTGATCCCGGTAATCATACAAACTGTCGTAAATCGGGATGGCCTGTCCGCCGGGATACCCGAAAATGGTATCCACTCCTTCGGCAATCAGCGTTTTCAGCAATGCCTCCGAACCGGTTATTTTCTTATCTTCCATATCTGTTCAATCTGGTAATTTTTTCTTATTCGACGATTCTGAACCCGCCTTTGTCTGCCGAAGCCACCATTTTGGCGTAGGCGCGTAGCGATTTTGATACGTTCCGTTCGCGAAGCGGCTTCCACGCATTAGCGCCTTTGGCGTCTTCGGCTGCGCGGCGGGCGGATAGTTCTCCGGCTGTCAGACGTACGTTGATGCTACGGTTCGGGATGTCGATTTCAATCACGTCACCGTCGCGCAACAGCCCGATAGCGCCTCCCGACGCAGCTTCCGGTGAGATATGCCCGATGCTCAACCCCGATGTACCCCCGCTGAAACGCCCGTCGGTAATCAAGGCGCATGCTTTGCCCAAGTGCATGGATTTGATATAGGATGTCGGATACAGCATCTCCTGCATTCCGGGGCCGCCTTTGGGACCTTCGTAGATGATAACCACCACGTCTCCCGCCTGTACTTTGCCGTTCAGGACACCGTCGCAAGCGTTTTCCTGCGAGTGGAATACTTTCGCTGTGCCGCTGAATTTCAGGATGCTTTCGTCCACGCCGGCGGTTTTAATCACGCAACCGTCTTCGGCGATATTTCCTTTCAGGACAGCCAGTCCGCCGTCTTTGGAATAAGCGTGTCCGAGGTCGCGGATGCAGCCTTCCGAACGGTCTTTATCCAAGGTTTCATACATTGTATTTTGCGAACCCAGCGTCAGGTTAAACGTTCCCGCCGCCGCGCTCCGGTATTTCCGGAGGGCTTCGTCGCAAACAGCCGGGCTTGTGATGTCATATTTCGCAATCGCCTCGCCCAGCGTCAAGCCGTCCGCCCGCACCACCGACTTGTCCACTAATCCGCTCTTTGCCAATTCACCCATAATGGAAAGGATTCCGCCTGCGCGATTCACGTCCTGTACATGGTATTTAGCCGTGTTCGGCGCCACCTTGCAAAGACAGGGCGAACGGCGCGAAAGCATGTCAATATCATCCATCGTGAAATTCACACCTGCCTCGTTGGCAATGGCCAAGAGATGCAAGACCGTATTCGTCGAACCGCCCATCGCAATGTCTAATGTCATGGCATTCAGAAATGCCTCACGTGTAGCGATGCTGAGCGGCAAAACGGATGTATCGCCTTTTTCATAATAAGCAAAAGCATTCGCCACAATCAGGGCGGCAGCATCCTTAAAGAGTTGAGTCCTGTTTGCATGCGTCGCCACAATCGTCCCGTTGCCCGGAAGCGCCAGACCGATAGCTTCGTTCAGGCAGTTCATCGAGTTTGCCGTGAACATTCCCGAACAGGAGCCGCACGTCGGGCACGCCGCCCATTCTATTTCCTTGATTTCTTCGTCCGACACCGCCGCATCTGCCGCCGCCACCATCGCATCAATCAAATCCAGCTTGCGTTCGCCGATTCGTCCCGCTTCCATGGGGCCGCCCGACACGAATACCGTGGGGATATTCAACCGCATGGCCGCCATCAACATGCCCGGCGTAATCTTGTCGCAATTGCTGATGCACACCATGGCGTCCGCCTTGTGAGCATTGACCATATATTCCACGCTATCCGCGATGATGTCGCGCGACGGGAGCGAATACAGCATTCCATCATGCCCCATCGCAATCCCGTCGTCAATGGCAATCGTATTAAACTCAGCCGCAAAACACCCCAGCTTCTCGATCTCGGCTTTTACCAACTGACCGATTTCATGAAGGTGTGTATGTCCCGGCACAAACTGCGTAAACGAGTTGACGATAGCGATAATGGGTTTCCCCATCTGTTCCTTTTTCATGCCGTTAGCCCTCCATAAGGCTCTGGCTCCCGCCATAAGGCGTCCCTGCGTACTGACCGCACTGCGTAAATTTTGCATATAACTGTTTTTCTAATCCTGTAATTTCTTAACTAACAAAGCCTCTCTCATCAAAAAGTGAGAAAGGCTTTCAATCCTATTTTTTGCACGTTTACATACAAAACCTTTCTCACATTCCCGGTGACACCACCACGACGAAACGCAAGACAAAAAGGTTCTCCACACTATGAATCGTATGTATTCGCATTCTTTTCCAAATTAAGGACGCAAAGATATAGGCTTTTTTTCAAGAAACAAAGAATTTCGCGAAAAAATCGAAGCAAAAGGGGCGTTTTAGTTAGAAATCGTCACGAAGAGGATGATGTTCCGGATATGCATCGCTATTCAAAAATAAAGTTTAAGATATTCTTCATTAACTGGTCTCTTGATGTTTCGTCTTTTACCGTTTCAAACGGGAAGCCCAGCACGCAGGTTTTGTAATCGCCTGCCGACGCAACGCCTGCGCTGAGGTTATTTTCGCTATACCGGAAAATCGTGAAACTGTTGTCGCCGGACGGTTCGATGGCGTCGGGCGATTCCACGGCGTAACAGTCGGAATTTAGCGCGTTATAAAATTGATAAC
>JAISJX010000240.1 GCA_031261145.1 Tannerella sp. | reverse complement strand
ATCAAACTTTGCATTCGCGGATAAAACTGTTCAATAAACTTGGCGTCTCCGGTATAGGTATAATAATCATAAATGCTTATGAACCAATAAAAAGTATAATCCATAATCGTATTGATATGGCTGGTTACAGGGTCTTTTCCCCGAAGATTCAATATCGTCCGGCTGACTGATGGCGAGTCGAAAAACAGATAATAATTCATCAAATAACTTTGTAACGCATCGCCGCTCCACACCCAACGGTCGCGTTTAATGCCGTCGATAAAAAATTCGCGGGTAGTAAGGTGAAGCGTATAGGCGGAAACCTCCCATATTTTATTCAGTAATTCGTCACTGCTTCGGAAACTGCCTTTGTATTCCAAGGGCAAATATTCGTAGAGCATGGAAACGGAATCGTAAGTCAATTGACTGTCTTCCACATAGACATAACGAAAAGCCTTGGACTCAGAGACAATAAAGTCCTGAGCTTTATCCGATTCGAAAGGAATTTTGTCGAGCGTTTCGCAAGTGGTTGTCGCCAAGGCTTCTTCTTTTGATTCACCGTAGTAAAGGTTCAGATTATCGTTTCCTTTCAGGTTATGAAAAATCACGTAACCGAAAGTTTCTTTGCCGAAATCCAATAAAGTACCTTGTTGCTTCTTTTCCGTTTTTACGACGGACAGGGGTTGAACGGCTAACTTGAATTTGGACGGCGGATTATCCGGCGTGTTGAAGTTCCAGCGTCCGGCGTTCAGATAAGTTGTTCCCGAAGACGTGTCGGAAGCTTTCCCCGATTCATCTATCCATTCCTTGTCTTCGCAGGTAACCAACCATGTTTCATCGGAACAGACGGTTTTTCCTTTGACATAGATTGCCGGAACAGTCGCTTGGTTGTGAACTTTAATGTTTAGCGAATGTTTTCCTGCGGGAATGGTTATAACCGTGAACGAGGACTCTGTCATTGCGGACTTGACCCGCAATCCCAAAAGTTTTCCATCCAATTTTATATTGAATTGTCCTTCGACGAAGATTTCAATTTCTTCGCTTTCTTTCAAATCCAGTTTTTTGGAAAATTCCACCAACACATAATGGCTATCCATTTTCCAAAACGGCGGAAAGAAAGCTCCACGTTCCGTTCTACGGTTTTGCATCTCGTTGCCTAACCATATTTCATAATCTCCGGGGTAATAAATCCAAGTTGCCTGCTGCGCAAACAGGTTGATACTGAACAGGAGTGCGAAAAGCGTAAAAAGCGCCCCAGACATCCCAGGCACCCCAAGCACCCCCAACCCCCTAAAGGGGGCTTTTGTGGAGTGCGGATTAATGTTGTTTACCCCCAACCCCCTAAAGGGGGCTTTTGCAGAGTGCGGATTAATGTTATTTTCTTTACTATTCATATTATACCTGTTTTATTTTTATTTACTATCTCCAAGTCCCCTTTAGGGGATTTAGGGGTGTGATTTTGGGGGTGTGTTTTGTTGTTTTTTTATCCCTGCTCTATTTTTGATTTCATCCGATACCATGGGACCATTGTTTTCCCATGTATTTCCGGGACCGTTTGCATTTTGCAGAAACTTTTCTGCCGGACACCAATTGTCTTTGACCGTAATAAACGAACTGCCCTCATCCGAATATAAATAAAACCAATGATTCGGGTCGTGGGCGTACGACGGTTTGTAAATGCTGTCCACCCGGTTTTCCGTTATTTCGGTTTTACTTTGTACGGATAAAGTATAAATGCCTGCTACATCGTAGTTGTGTTTGGCGTATCCGTGAATGTAATTGGCATGGATACGGTTGTTTCTCATGCAATTGACTGTCTTTGTCCATCCCCATCCCACGCTGATGCCGGTGTAAGAAACCTCACTGATTTCGTTGTGTTCAATGTTGATGTCCCGCACAAATCCGGCGGCAATCCCGACACATCCCCAATCTTCATTTGCGACATCGGTAATCAAATTATTCACAATATGCTGATAAGAACAGATTTCACGCTCATCAGACGGGTCATAAGGCAAATGCGATTCCATACCCACATCGGCGAATTTTCCGATTTGCAAACCATTGCCTGCAATATCTCTAAAAACGCATCCTTCCATCCGGTCATGGTGCGTTTCGGAAATAAAATCCAAGCCACAGGCTCCGGTATGTTCAAAGACGCAATTTTCCACCACCGTATAACCGGCGTTGTTTATGCTTACTGCGGCGGGCGGACGACCAATCCACGCCTGATTTTCGATTCCCTTGTTGAAATTTCCCGGCGCTCCCGGCGGACGCAGTTTGTAGGCATCCAGCATATACATTCCGGCTTGCAACGGTACATGCCCCTTTTCCGAAGGGCGCGTCCATGTCGTATGCTGAAAATGAATCCCTTTGAATTGGACATGCGTTACCGGACGGTCTGATGTTCCGATTATCTCGACCAAAGTTTCCAATGCCGGAGCAAAAACTTCGGCGGTATTCATATTTTCTCCGGATAGAGGCAGATAATAGAGTTTTCTCTGACGTTTATCGAAATACCATTCACCCGGTTCATCTAATAATTCCAAAGCGTTTGTCAGATAAAAAGCCGAGTGAAAACCTTCTTTCATCATAGGTTGAGGCCAGGGATGTTCAAATTGAACACGTGCTTCCGGGTCGTGGAATTTTATTCCTGCGGAATCGCCTTGCAACGTGATGGATTGTATCCGCAAAACAGCAATCTCCCACATCTGGTGGATAATCAATTCGGGATTCTCCGCTTTCAGAATTTTTGATACGGAAGCAGCCGGAACCCATAGAATCCGGTTTTCTTTGTCGTTGTACCGGATTCTGTCCATTTTATCGAAATCGGACACATTTCGCGCCCGCACCGCTTTTTTTCCGTTCACCCAAAGTTGCCGGAATTGGAAGTCATTACCATTGAATTGAGGAACTTTTGCCGTCCAATACTTATTTTCTTTTTTCCATCCGGTTATTTTAATTCCTCCGCTTAATACCGGCGTTTCTCCGGAAGCAGCTTCAATGATTGTGGGACTTGTCGCTGTTCCCGAATCTTCAGGACGAATAAAAACCGGTTCGTAAAGCGGATAAGTTCCGCCTTTCATCAGGATACGTATCGGTTCGTCCGGAGCTGTTTTATTGAGTCTCCGTAACTCTCGCGCTTCCCGGAGCGCCTCGTGTAAAGTCTTTGCTTCCGGCGAAATAACAATAT
>JAISJX010000232.1 GCA_031261145.1 Tannerella sp. | reverse complement strand
GTATATGCAGGAATTCGTTTTTTATCGATCAATGACTCTACAATCATGAGATTCGTTCCCTGTGATACCATTTTGTATAATCCGGGCTTTCCCGATACCGACAAAATTGTTTTTAACATAGCTTATTGCTTTATTTTATTATAAAATTATTTTTCGGAATCCTCTCCAATTTATTCCTCTTCCGTCCTCCCGGAAAGATTTTAAGTCCATCATTTACTGGATTGTATATGAAAATTTAAAATCACTCCCGAACGAAAAAGACTTCCTTTTTCAAAGCTCCCTTCATTCTCTGACTACAAATATAAAACAAAGTCTGCACATCCAACCTAAAATCGACCGGAAAAATAACTCCGGTTGTAAATTTTTCAGGGAAGTTGTGCAATAAACTTTTCGACTTGTGGAATGAGCGCTTGTATTCCGTCATTAAAAATCTCGTAGTCGGCACGCTCTTTCTTGACTTCGTCCGGCCATTGATTTTCGATCCTGCGCCGCACATCCGCCTCCGTCACCCCGTCACGCGCCATCACGCGCTGAATCCGCAATGCCTGTGGCGCATAAACCGCCACACACCGGTTCATCAACCGGTCAAAACCCGATTCAAAAAGAATGGCCGATTCCAACACTATTTCTTTGGCGCGCTGTCCCTGCGCCCACGACAAAAAATGGTTCGTTACAGCCGGATGAATAATTGCATTTACCTGCTCCAACAGTTTGGCGTCGTTAAAAATGAGCGAAGCCATCTGCTTGCGGTTCAATCCGTTCGTATCGTAGATGGAATCGCCCAGCAAGGCGATCAACTGCCGCCGCAGGACAGGCGATGTGGCCGTCAGGCGCTTACTCTCCTCGTCCGCCACATACACCGGTATGCCGTACGTCCTGAACAACGTGGCCACCTGCGTTTTACCGCTTCCGATTCCGCCGGTCAGTCCGATTGTAATCATGGATTATTTTGTTCCAATATAAATTCGATAATATTCGGCGACATCAACGGAGCGACCATCAGGAGAGGTTGTTTCGTCAGCCGCACCGGTATTTCGCCCGAAGCCTGATGCGCTTCAAATTCCCGGAAAGGAATCCGTATTTCAAAATCGCTTTCCGTAAACTCTTTAAAGCGGGATATCGGAATGCTGCAAATCACGTCAACGGACGGAGGAAACGTATGCAAATTATATCCGCGGGGCAAGTCGTCGCAGAGGATAGGAAGCGTCAGCCGTTTTTCCGTAAACTCTTCTACCGGAATCTTCACTTTCACTTCGTCGGGTTCTATCCGCACGCCGGTTATCGTTTGCAGGGAGAGTTCCAGTTCTTTGGTCTTCCGGGCTTTGTTCAATTTTGCGGGCACCGTTCTCACTTCCAATACCGAGTCCAGGATGGCGCTGCTTGCAAATACGCTCACTTCCGCGGGACTGATCGTAATCGTGTCGGAAACTTGAAAACCAGGCTCCAACGTAACCGACACATCGGCTACAACCGGAACTTTTTTATTTCTTAATGCGGCAAATTCGACTTGAAACGATTGCGGATCAATGCTAAGTATGGATGTGCTGGACATCAGGTGTTTCGATACGCTTGTTTCAAGAAATCGCCGGTCTATCGTAACAGGCTGATTGGCCTCCTTCTGCAATTCCTTCAGATTCAATTCTATCGGCGCAAACGCCCGCCATTCATAATTGAGCAGCACCGCCCCACGGTCTCTCACCTTGACAACCAACATTTCGGGATTGCGAGCCGTAAGAAGCATATCGGCCGGTGTATTTTTGTATTTCACCGGGATAGAAAGTTCTATTTCATAATCCTGTTGCAGGCTTTGCAGAAACCAGAAGCCCAACGAGAGCAAAACGAAGAAAATAAAAACGCCGGTGTCCTTCCATCGCGTACGATGAAAAAACACCTTCGTTCTACGAATGATTGACTTGAATAAACTTCGATTCTCAAGTCGTGGCATGGATGTTCCGATTATTTTTGTTGAGCATCCGTCGATGAAGCAAATACCGATGCTTTATCAATACGGATACGTACCCCGTCGGCAACTTCGACCAGCATGGTGGTATCGTCCACATCCTTGATCTTTCCATAGATGCCTCCGGCCGTGACGATTCTATCACCGGCTTTCAGTTGCTCGCGCGCTTTCTGTATCTCTTTTTGTTTCTTTTGTTGCGGACGCATCATGAAAAAATAAAAAATAACACAGAGGGCAATCATCATGATGAAAAACCCGCTACCGCCCAATGGACCGCTATTCCCTGCGGGCGCTTGAAGTAAAATATTAAGTAAGTTCATATACAAGTATTTATTTTATTATCCGCCAAAGGTACGAATATATTAATCTTTCAACAACAATTTTTCATTTTTTAATTCTTTAATAACCGAGTCTAACACTCCGTTAATGAAGATTCCGCTCTTGGGCGTACTGTAATATTTTGCGGCGTCAATATATTCGTTGAGTGAAACGCTGAGCGGAATCTTGGGGAAATTCATAATCTCGGCAAGCGCTACCTGCATAATAATCAAGTCCATATTGGCTACACGTTCCGATTCCCAGTTTTTCATGTTGCGGGTGATACGTTCGTTGTATTCATCGCCATGCAACAGGGTCTGGCGGAACAGGGTGATTACAAAATCGCAATCTTCCTCATCCTTGTACATCGGCAGCAGTTCCTGTTTGCTTCCGGTATCCTCCGTAAAACGTTTGATGGTCTTGATGACAAATGTTTCAATAATATCCACATCATCATTCCAATAGATACTGATGTCTTCCAACGTTTCCAGCAGTTCTTCGTTGCTGGAAATCAGTTTTTTGAAGACATGCCGCCAAAAATCCTTATCGGTCTCGTACGAATCGTCCGGATTGTCCAGATAGTCGGCATAGATGTCCGACTCCAGAATCAGGGTCAACACCTTTTTAACAAAATCCGGCTCAGTCTCCCACAGGCTACCGTATTCTTTTACGTATTCCCCGATCATCTCATTGGCTTCGATCTGGCGAGCGAAACGGTTGTTTACCAAACGCATGTTGGGACACAATTCTTCTTCGGTCGGGCGATATTTACACTTCCGCGTTTCGAGGCGTCGCTCCTGCAAGCGGGTAATTTCTACTATCAGCAGAAAGAAATAGTAATACAAGTCGTAAGACTTCCGCAGACTCAAAAGTAGTTCTTTCTCCGCCGCCTTCACATCATCACTCCCGTTTTGGTAATATGCAAACACAGTCTGTAGTACTTTAATACGAATTAAAATCCTATTAATCATTATTTAAAGGGCATCTAACATTATTTTCGGGTGCAAAGATAATGAATCTTTACAGAAACTGTTCCCCTTTCCTGCAAAAAAAATGATTTTATTTACTACGGCGCCTTGCTAAGACCTCCCTGTTTGCCAAAATCCGCCATTGGCCGCGAGTTGGCCTTTCGTTCCGTCACTGCGAGTGGGTGATAAAATAAATTTTAAATAACAGGAAATGACGCAAAATTTCCCGTTAGGGAATGAATATCAATAGAAAAAGCCGCTTCCACGCTTTTTTTTCCCGTAGGGAATTCACACAAAACGTGTAGGGGCTGACCAAAAAGTATGCAATTCCGTCATTGCGAGGGCGAAGCCCGACGCAATCCATTGAAAATCAATAGACTGGATTGCTTCACCTAACGGTTCGCAATGACGAAACCGGACTTTTGGGTCAGCCCCAAAAGAAAAGAGGAGGCATTTAATCTATTGATATTAAAGTCCTAACGGACTAAATACCGCCGTATTACAAAAATACGTCAATGGTAGTTCCTATAAAATTCTTTTAGATGAAAATAAATGACGATGAGGCATGATATTTATC
>JAISJX010000220.1 GCA_031261145.1 Tannerella sp. | reverse complement strand
GAAATAACCCTTAACTGGCGCGACCAATTGACGGTCGCCGACAAACCGTTTACCTATGGTGTTTTTGCCAATCTGTCCGATTATACGGGGGTTGTAACGAAATTTTCCAATCCGAACGGTCTTATCTCCGACTGGTATGTTGGTAAAAAGATGGGTGAGATATGGGGATATACAACTGATCATATTATGATCGATGCAGCCGAAGCTGAACAGATGAACCAGAGCGGAGCGCAAAAACAGTTTGGTTCCAACTGGTCGCGGGGTGATATGAAATACAAGGATTTGAACGGAGACGGATTTGTCAATTACGGTAAAAATACGTTGGAAGACCCGGGCGATTTGTCCATTATCGGCAACAATACCCCCCGCTACAGTTATGGATTCGGATTCAATGCCGAATGGAACGGCTTTGACATATCTGCACTCTTTTCAGGAATCGGTAAACGCGATATGTGGTTGAGCGGAATCCTCACTTGGGGTCTTGGTCAGGGACAATGGAGTTCGAATGTTTGGGAAAATACATTGGATTGCTGGCGTGAAGATGGGAGCAACCTTGATCCCTACTGGCCGCGTTTCTATCTGGGAAATACCGGCAAAAACCTATCGACACAGACAAAATACCTGAATAATGCAGCCTACTGCCGTTTCAAAAACTTACAGTTGGGTTACACCATACCCAGACCATTGCTGCAAAAGTTGTCTATTGATAAGCTGCGCCTCTATTTCAGTGGAGAGAATTTATTTACATTCAGTAAAATAAATGAAAATTATGACCCTGAAGCGCCCGGCGCTGGTGTTTATCCGCTTTCAAAATCGCTCTCGGTGGGACTTAGTATTACATTCAAATAATCAGCTAAAATATAATGAATATGAAAAAGATATATTTTATTTTTCAAATAAGTATGGTACTATTGTTGACGGCTTGTTCGGATTTCTTGGTAAAAGAGCCGTTAGACCAGATTACCGACGTATCCCTGACTTATACGGCGGAACAGTGTAAACTGTACGTCAACAAATATTATACAGCATGGGGAGATCCCAGCGCTTTAAATATGGGTGATGTAGGATCAGATAATATGCTTTCGTATAGTTACAGCAATAATCCTGATTTGATTGATAACCGGACGATTCCTGCTTCCGGCGGAGGATGGGGCACCGGCGAATGGGGTAATATTCGCAGTATCAATTTTCTTTTGGACAATTACGAGAAGTCAACCGAATTGGCTAAGGCGGAACCTTTTGTAGGAGAAGCGCGGTTTTTCCGTGCCTACTATTATTTTCAGCAATTCCTGGAGAAATTCGGAGGCGTTCCCTGGGTGGGGACGCAACTCGGATTGGACTCGCCGGAATTGTATGAGCCTCGCGCCAAAAGGCATGAAATAGCCGACCATATCCTGGCTGACTTGGATTGGGCGATTGAAAAAATACCATCTTTCAACACTCAGGCGAACGGACGTATATCCAAAGAAGCGGCTCTATTATATAAAGCCCGTATTGCTTTGTTTGAAGGCACCTGGGAAAAATATCATGCCGGAACGGTTTTTGCCGGAGAAGGCGATGTGCGCAACTATCTGACGGCTGCCCGCGATGCCTCACTTGCCGTGATTAATTCCGGTTTGTTCAGTCTGGATAATGTAGGGGTGAAAGACGGCTACTTTCTTTTGTTCAACCAGCATGATTATTCCGGTAGCAAAGAGATTATGCTGTGGCGAAAATATGATCATGCCTTAGGTATTGCGCATGGCGCTAACAGAAATCCGAGCCGGAATGGAGCCAGTGTAGGTTTAACAAAATGGTTGGTTGATTCGTACCTTACCATAGACACGGATGGCAAAGCCAAACCAATCAGTCTGGCAAGTAACTATCAGGGAGATGATAATGAACTGAAAGTAATTGCAAACCGCGATCCGAGGCTGACCCAGACCATGTTTGCTCCGGGAAGAGCCAGAACCATTGTAGATAAGAAAGATACGTTGGTTATTTTTACCAAACCAAGTATTAATCTGAATGATTCAGAAAAATGTGCGACAGGGTATGAAGTGTGCAAAGCAACAGATTCCGATAATGCCGAACAAATGTCCCCATATAACAGTGATATGGCCCGCGTCATCTTCCGTTATGCAGAGGCATTGTTAATTTATGCCGAGACAAGGGCGGAACTGGGTGAACTGACGCAGGCCGACTTGGATATGACCATCAATAAGCTAAGAGACAGAGTGGGGATGCCTCATCTTTCTCTCGATCCGGGATATACCGACCCCAAAGGCGAGTTTACGGCGGCAAGAGGATATGATGGCGTTCCGGTCTCCAATATCCTGCAGGAAATCCGCAGAGAGCGCCGTGTAGAACTGGCTTGCGAAGGATACCGGCCCGGCGATTTGAAGCGTTGGCGGGCGCATCATCTTTGGAATCATGACAAGATACAAGGCGCAAAAACAGCACAGTTTAAAGACTTGACATGGTTGGTTGATTTCTTTAAAACATATCCGGTACCTCCTTCAATCAGTGGAGGCTATGATGAGTTTATTAATACAACGGTGGCCAAATGGATTCCCGAAAGTG
>JAISJX010000202.1 GCA_031261145.1 Tannerella sp. | reverse complement strand
ATATTTTTATACGACACTTTATCTCCATGATCCTGTATCAGAATATGACCGTTGGCAACTTCTCCGTAGCCTTTCGTATCCTTGAATTTGGATTTTTGTACCAATGCCTTAAATTCATCGCTTCCCAAAACATAACTCACCATCAGTTTTCCATTCAACCAATGTTCCACATACCGGTCTTTGCTTACTATTTTTCCCGAATTCCATTCTCCCGGAGGATTTACTTTTTTGGTGTCCGGAGCTTCAATCAGTTCGTACAATCCGCCAATCTTGCAGCCTACAGGAATGTGATCGGTTTGAAAGACAGGATGAACGCCGTCATCAATAATCTGGTATTCGGGCCCGAATCCCCAGCCTGTCGCTTCGACAACAAAATATTTGATGCCGCTGTTGCTTCCGGGTGTGATGTTGAAATCGAAGGTCAGTTCAAAATTATCGTATTTCTTTCTGGTAATCAAATCCCCGCCGTTGGCGGATTCTCTCCCTTTTTCCCGCTCAACTGTCAGGCACCCGTCTGCAATATGCCATCCATACTTCGGAAAACTGTCGGTGCAGACAAGCCGCCAACCGTTCATGGTTTCTCCATCAAACAAGAGTTGCCAACCGTCTTTCTTTTCCTTATCCGTCAACTGATTATCAACAGGATGAGATTGATTACAGGAAATAAATAATCCCAAACAGGCAATGCAAAGCCCTTTTACAATATTTGTAATTTTCATATCATTCAAATTTAATTGTTTTTTATTTGTTGAAAACAGGCATTTTGATACGTACTGAGTTCCATCAGGGACGTCATTACGCTCAAAATGCCTGTTTCTATTTATTCATCATTTCGGCCCTAACACAGTTCCCTCTTTCGGCACTGTCAATGGCGGCAGATTTTTTTCCGCACCCGGATAGCCGATGTTTTGATTGATAACGCCTTTGAAGTTCGTACTGATAGCGCCGGCGGGTACCGGCCAGAGGGCGTGATGTACGCTTATTTTGTATTCACCCCATCTGTGTACCACCCCTTTGTTATAGAAATTACTCTTTTGCATTATCCAGTCATACCAGAAATTGTATCCTTCCTGTTTCACGTTCGATCCTGTACCACCCGGGCCGGAGAAGTTGTCCAGCCGATAGACACGTCCGCCTAACACTTCGCAAGGCCGTCCGGTCTTGGCAAATGTATAGGAAATCCGCACCAGTTCAAGATGTCTGTTTTCCTCGTAGTAAAGCTCGCGGGCGCGTTCGGCCAGTATTTCGCCGATAGTAATGTCGGCGGCAGTCAATGGCTCGGCGCCGGCGCGTTGGCGTACCACGTTCAGGGCCTCGGCCGCCAATTGCGGCTGATCCTTCCAGTAGTAACACTCGCCCATCATCAGATAGACCTCGGCCGAACGGTAAATATACCACGGCGTTTCGCCACCTGCCCATGTGCCTTGCAACGGATCGGGAACAAACGTTTTGTAATGAGGCCATTGATACCAGCATTGGAGGGTGTCTTCGATGGCCCATGATTCGGAATAAAGAATGTTTTTACCATACCATTCATTTTTACTGTCTTTGAGCGCCGGATTGTTATAGAACAGGTCACCCGTGGAGCGCCAACTGTCACGATTATGGACGCCGCGAAGGTCGTTGGCTTCCTTGTCGCTTCGCCAAATATCGTATTGGAAATAATTGGTTGGACGGAGTAAGCCTACTCCCCGTCCGTAATTCTTATTCAAATCCATTTCGGGGTTGGTTTCAGTCGCATGTATGGCTAAACTGGTTCCCGGCTGTCCGTCCGGTGTCCTTATATTGCCACTTGACCAGAAAGGCGTAGTGTTACGCATCAATTGCATGCGGTCGGAGCCATCTACTCCCGGATAGGAAACGACGTACATCAGTCCCTCGGTATTGCTCATATCCAATTTTGCTTCCACACTGTGAAGGTCGTGCATCAGATTGGTGCGCGGTTTCGTCCGGTTGGCCGTAAACCGCTGTGTCATCAAAGGATGCCTGGCTACGATTTCTTTGCCGACTTCAATAGCACGGTCGAAGTTTCCCAGTGACATGCAAACTTTCATCAGCAGTACTCCACAGGCGGATTTCGAGGTGCGTCCGCGATCCACCACTTCCGGCACCCATTGCCAGGCGAACTCTAATTCGGGCAACACCTTTTCGAGGATGCTCCAGCGGTCGTAGGTGTAAAAGTCGTATTTCGGCGTATTGATTTCCCAGTCCAGATAAGGCACATCGCCATACAGGTTTGTCAGTTTGTAATAGCGGTAGGCCCGTTGAAAATAGGCGGCTCCCAGCACGGCATTGCGTTCCGCTTCATCTTTGTAGGTAGCATTGTCTATCCGTGCGATAATCACATTGGCATATTTGATACCGGCATAACCTTGATCCCAATACCAACCGGATCTTATTGTATTGACATTATCCAGATTCAGGTCGGGTAGCATCCATCCATCCATATCGCATGGACAATTGGCATTGTTAGTGTTGCCGGCCACGCAAATATCCGATGTCCTCAAATCAGTGTTCAGGGGAGCGCCATCTCCGAAAAATTCATGCCTCATATTCCGTTCGCAGGTCGTAAGCGCGGCATAGAAGCCGTCGGCATCAACATACGTGTTTTCCGGCGTGTAGAACGACAGCGGCTTAGGCTCCAGCCAACTTTCACTACAGGAAGTAATGCAAGCTGCAAAGGCTAATGCCGGCAATAAACTTTTAATTCCATATATTCTTTTCATATTGTTTGATATTAAAATTATAATGTAAAATTAAGACTCAGATTAAATGTTCTCGGTGTAGGCGTACTTCCGCTCGAATTATAGCCACGCTCCGGATCCCAGAAATTCCAGTGCGGAGCAAAGACGGCTGCATTACGTACGCTCGCCGAAATACGGAGGTTCTCTATCAGGAACCTGTTCAGTACTTTTCTCGGTACATTATAAGATAATGACACATTGTCTAACCGGATAAAGGAACGTTCCCGGTAATCAATACCCAAGTTTCTGGCTCCGATACGGGGATAATCATTGATGGGATTATCCGGCGTCCAGCGCGGATCAGCATAAGAGTTATACATGTCGGGGATGGTTGCCGGGCGGTTGAAGTTATCGTAATGCCCCCAGTACGAGTACAGCATAAACGAGAGTGCAAAGTCTTTGTAGAAAGTGAACTCATTGCGCCAGGTCCAGCGGAAGCGGGGGGTTGTATATCCCTGGAAAATCTTGTCTTCGTCCGTCAGTACGCCGTCACCGTTCTTGTCTTCGTATTTGTAGTCGCCCGGTTGGCATCCGTATTTCCCGGCTTCCGTAGTTTCATTCATTTGCCATATACCCAGAAGTTTATAATTCCATATCCGATCGGGGTCTTGCCCGATAAACCATTGGTTCTTGATGTCGTCGGCTTCTTTCTGCCCTGTCACATTCCCATTGGCATCCAGCACATCTACCATGTCGCCATAAAGATGTACAATCTCGCGGCGGTTAAGGGAGAAATTGGCGGATGAGGCCCAACTCAGGTTTTCACGATTGAGAAGGTTCGCATTCAGGGTGATTTCAAGCCCTTTATTGGCGATTTGCCCCAAGTTGGCAGCGACACTGCTGAAACCTGTTATGGTAGGCAGCGAACGATCGACTAACAATTCATTGGTACGCGAAAGATAGCCCTCTATTGTACCGCTCAATAAGTCCCTGAAGATTGAGAAATCTATTCCAAGGTTATACGAACCGGTGTTTTCCCACTGCAATGCTGCGTTTGCCATGCGGTTGACGTAAATCTGGGAAGAAATATACAGGTTCCCGTTTTGGTCGATAAACGGATGTGCGCCCGAAGTCATATCCGACAAAGCATCGTAGCGTCCGATGGAGCGGTTTCCGTTCTGTCCCCAGGAGAAACGCAGTTTGCCGTAAGAAAGCACATCGGCTATTGGCTCGGCGAACTTCTCGGAGGTAAAGACCCATCCCAGCGCTACGGCAGGGAAGGTAGCCCGTGGATTTTGTTGCCCGAAGGCCGAATAACCATCACGCCGGAGCGAGGCCGTCAGCATATATTTGTTATGCAGCGAATAGAACACGCGCCCCATCAAAGCATCTCCCGTCTGATACTGGTCGTCACTTGAGTTCAGCGGAATCGTTCCCGCCTGCATCCGGTGATAGCCTAAAACATCGTTGGGTGAAAACTGTGTCGTACTCATGGACTGTTGCCACGACTGGTATTTCTCGGCATTGGCCAGTAAGGTCACTTCCACGTTGTGAATCTTGTTGAACGATTGCTTCCAGCGGATCACATTATCGAGCTGCCACGAGAATTGCTTCGATGTTTCACGAGTCGCTTCGCCGCCTTTCGATGTCCAGTCAAAATTCTTGGACGAATCATGATTATAGTATTCATAATATTGATAGCGGGGAACGTAATTCATTTGATATTCAAACCCGAAAGGCAATGTAAGTCGCGCAAACAAATTTGAATTGAGCGTGGTATATATCCTCTTACGGTCGCGGTACATATTATCAAAGAAAGGATTAGCTCCGCCATTAGTGACGTTCGTTGGATACTTGATAAAGAAAGTTTCCACGTCAGGATTTCCAATATCATTGGCGCCAAATGGCGTCAGTCTCCAAACGGCCTGCCAATCGCAAGCCATGGCGCTTTCGTCGCGCTGAGAAAAGGACGTATTCATCCCCACCGACAACCAGTTGGTGATTTTTGACTCCAGATTCAACTGTGAACGAACCGTCGAAAACGCATCGCCGGTGATCGCCCCTTCCCGGTCGGCATAACCCACCGACCAGTAATAAGTCAGATTGTCCGTACGATTAGAGATACTGGCCGTATAGTCTTGTTGCAAGCCGGTTTGGAAAACCAAATCCTGCCAGTGCGTGAAACGTCCTTTCAGGTAGTTGGCGATTTCAGGGCTTTTAAATTCCAGACGCGAAAGAAAGGATGTCAGCAACTGTTCCTGCGTGACGGAACTTACGGGCGTCTTCTGGTCGTAATTATACCAATCCAACTGGTTTACTCCGTTCAGTTTCCGGGGGTCTCTGAACATCTGCGGGTATTGTGCCAGATATTCGTCATTCCGTTTACCCTCTTCATAATCACGCCGATAATCCAGTATGCTTACTTCGTCGAAGACGTCAGGCACATCGGCTACCTGTACAAAGCCGACATTCGCATTGAAATTAATCAGCGGTTTGCCGGATTTTCCCCGTTTTGTGTTAATCACTACCACGCCGTTTGCGGATTTGGCTCCAAATACGGCGGCCGAACTTGCGTCTTTGAGAATATCGATGGATTCAATATCCATAGGATTAATATCTTCCAATCCGCCTTCGTAGATAACGCCGTCCAGCACAAACAAAGGTGTTGTGCTCGCTTTCAAAGAGTTCGCGCCTCTGATTTGCAGACTGGCGTTTCCTTTAGCGTCGTTGGTCTGGGAGATAGATAAACCTGCCACATTTGCGCGGAGATAGTCCTGTACACTGCGGGGAGCTTCTAAAGCCAGTTTTTCTGTCTTTACGGTAGAAATAGCGCCGGTCAAGTCCCGCTTTTTAGCCGTACCATATCCAATGACAATCACTTCCTCCAACGCCAGACTGTTTTCCGACAGCGTAATTTGCAGGTTCGTTTGATTGCCGATGGTAATATCCTGCGTGTTGTATCCGACGTAGGAAATGGCTAAGGTCGCCCCCGGCGGGACATTCAAACTGAACTTCCCGTCCAAATCGGTTATGATGCCATCGGTTGTCCCTTTGATGACTACACTGGCGCCAATAACCGTTTCACCGTTGGTATCCAGAACCGTACCGGTAACCGTCCGTTTATCCTGCGCCGCGCGTTGCGGTTCGGGAACGATAAGGATTTGTTTACCTTGCAGTTTGCAGGTCGCCTTTGTTCCTTTCAGAAGGTCGTTTATGGCTTGCACCACCGGTTTGTTCTTTACATTCACGGAGACGGTTTGATTCACGTCCACCGTAGATTCACTGTAAGATATCGTCAGATTCGTCTGTTTTTCTATTTCTTCAAACAACTCCGACAGTTTCACATTCTGTTTTGACAGGCTTATGTTTTGCGCTTGTACCAAAACAGTTACACATAATAATACGAAAATAAGAAGGATATGTTTCCTTCGATATAAACTTTTTTGTACTGAAAAATTATTTGTTCTCATGTATTTAAACTAATTTTGTAATTAAAAAACTTACTTGAAATTAAATTCCGGGAATCCCTTGAACAACAGTCTGCCGGGAATCCCTGTTAGAAAAAGTGTTTTTGATTTCAAACCGGAGGGTTGAGCTGACAATGAGACTCTCCGGTTCTTTTTTTCATGGTTGCTGTATTTATTGATTAGTAAATATATATTTTATCCTTATCTGTTTTATAATGAAATCCTTTGATGATCTGTTTCAACGTATAAAGCGTTTCCTCCAAGGTCTCGTCATGAAGGAACTTTACCGTCAGTTTCTCGTCTTTCAAGCCGGTCGAATTGAGATAGACCGTCACCTGGTAATGCCGTTCAATCGCTTTGACAATGGTCTGTAGCGAAGCGCTCTGAAAGACCATTTGTCCTCTTTCCCAAGCCAATACATAATCTATCCGGGCAGCCTTGCGTGTTGCCGCTTGCGTCTGTTTATCGTAAACCAATTGTTCATTCGGGTACAGTTCGATACTTTTCCCGTTTGTTATTATATCCACCTGGATAGCCCCCTGCACCAATGTCGCGACGGTTTGCGGATTATCAGCATACGAGGAAACATGAAAGGTTGTCCCCAAAGCGTTCACATTCATATCTTTTGTTTTCACGATAAAGGGTTTGCACGGGTCTTTCGCCACGACAAATTTAGCTTCGCCGCTCAGGTATATACTCCGGTTATTACCTTTAAAATCTTCGGGATAGATAAGCGTACTGCCTGAATTGACCGTCACTTTCGACCGGTCGGGCAGCACAATTTCCCGGATATCGCCGTTTTGTACAAAACATTCCACCCAGGTGAGTTCCTCCGGCTGTTGCGTCTGCACATACCAGTAAGCCGTTGTTGCAGAAAGCAATGGAATCACGAACAGGGCTGCAATGCGGGCCATGCGGAAGGACAGCGACCGGACGACCGGCTGCTCGCAAAATCCCAACCGGCTGGCTACCTGTTGATAAGATTTTTCGGTAGAAGAGTCTTCTATCTCCTGATATTCTTCCCACTGCGCGAACATGGCCTGGTCCTTTTCCCCGGCAGAATCCGGATGAATCAGCCACAGGAAAAATGCCTCCTGCATATCTTCCGGTTGTTCACTGTTGAAAAAACATTCAATAATCTGTTCTGTCTTCGACATTAATTTTCAATTTTACTCTTTTACTAATATGACAGGCAAAAGTGGCTTTACCCCCAATGCCCCTGCAAAAAAAATGCGATTTTTGTGCGAAAAAAATATCCGGTTCTTTAGAGATTAAAAATAAACGACTGATGTTCTTTATATTATAGGGTGTGATGGCATAAATCATAACACTGCATTTTTTTTCAACCCATGCGGTAATTCTTTTCTGTCTTTCTTAAAAGCCTCGCAGAGGCGACATTTTATTAACCATAAGTGTAGCGAAGCGGAACTTACGGTAAGAGAACGCATGTCGTTTCCGCCAAGCCCCGCAGGGT
>JAISJX010000188.1 GCA_031261145.1 Tannerella sp. | reverse complement strand
GCCATAGCCTGATAATTTTGCACCGCCATAGGGTCGCTTGCCAATTTCCACGATTCTTCGGTTGCCTTCGCCCAATCACGGGCAAAAGCATATTCGCGAATTTTTTTCAGAATCTCCGGACCTTCCGTATTATTAGGGTTATACGGCCCGCCCGTCCAAAGGGTTTCATCGTTGAACGGGATGATCTCGTGATCGATAGAACCGGGAATCATCGCGCCAAAACGTCCTGTGCCGATAGGCAAACTTTCCCAAAATTTTGTAGCAGGCACATCGTACCGCCACTTCATTGAGACTTGATTTACTGTTATTTCATTCTTACCGACACAAGATGGGAGTGTCAGACAAATTGCTAAAAATGTAATTAGACTTTTCAATTTTTTATTCATAATATTAATGTGTAATTTATTTATTTTTAATTTATTTATTTTTAATAGGTTGATACCACAGGAATATCTCTTAAACTAAAGACCTGCTCGCCTGTAACGGTTATTTCGGCTTTGAGTTGATAATAGTCCGGCGTGTCCGGCAGTGTAATTTCAAAGGGCGTTATCGCCACTTCATAGGGTTTGACGTTTGCCTGTTGCTGCCAAGTAGAAACGATTTGGTCGCTTTTCAGTAGCGTCAACGTTACATCCTGGACAAACGGCTGTTTCAGGTCGTTGATGACATAAACGGGGACAGACAATTTGCCGGCAACAGGATAATCCTTTTCCCAGATGTCCACCATCAAGCCAACGGGCGAGAAAGCAGGACGCATATATTTGTAGAACTCCGGTTCGAACGTCAGGTTGGGAACATCTATCCAGTGGTCGGACGTGCTTGCTCTCGGATCTGTGGGACGGCAGATGGTCAAGGCGCAAAACTCCATCACACCTGCCGACTGCCGGTGCGCACGCCAATACTCCGTCAGCATGGCCAGATTGCGGGCATAGAGATAAAAACGCTCTTGTGGTGTCAGGTTATTTTTGTTCCAAAGTATCTCATAGACCTTGTCGGTAATCGTGGTAGTCGTCCCATCGCGGTTGATCCACAACCAGCCGTATTCGTTGTTAATCGAAGGATTAGAGAATAAAGAGTCAATATTTCTGATGGTAAACAACTTTTCACTGGCATCGTTATCCGGACGACGGATTTTGCCATAGAAGTATTTCTTGAATCCTTCTTCAGGGTCGGCATATAAGCGTGGACGCATGCACTGTGGTTCGTCCACGAGAAATTGGACAAAAACGTAGGGATGCGATTCTGCCGGGTCTTCGGGTGCAATAGGTTCGCTATAGCCGTTCTCCCAAGGACGATTGGACAAGTCAAGATGACGCACTAATTTAGCGGCTTCGCCCGTCTTGGTCGTTACCGTCTCGTTTTGAGCGTCCCAAATCACTACACTGGGATGGTTCCACCGTTCGCGCATCCATCGCCGGTATTCTTCTGCCAACTGCGAAACACTTGTCTTTTTCAAGGTACGGTCTCCCCAGATAGCATATTCGTCCTGCACCAGAAAGCCGATGCTGTCGCATACCTCATAAAAGCGTTCGGGTGCAAAACCAACATGGAAACGGTTGATGTTCCATTTGAAATCCTTGAAACGCTCGTACATGGTACGTATCCAGTCATCGTCCCAGAGCAGTGTACCACGCTCCGTATCTTCCATGAAACGGAGCACGCAGACATTTGTACCGCGCAGATAATAGGGTTCTTCGTTCAGCAGGGCGATTTTCTTTTCCGTGTCGAAACGGAAAGAACGCATTCCGAAACGTACCCGCTTGTCGTCTTTGCCGGTATTGAGTGTGAGTTCATACAGGAAAGGCGTTTCGGGTGTCCACAATTTGGCCCCCTTCATGTCAATTTCAAAATCCACCACAGCCACCCCATCCTTGACCGTTGCTTTTGGTGAAATGGTTCCGTAGGGGCGGCGATTTATCGCGCCCATTTGGGAAATGGTATATGTCAATTGCAACGCATCCGGCGCATCCGTTTCAATCTCGGCGACCACGCGGAGTTTCATGTTTTTGATATCCGGTACGCATTGCACATTGTTGATAAACGGCTGATTGGAAAGGGTAATTTCTATGCGGTCATAAATACCGGGAATATGTCTTACCTTTTCACCGTCGCTTCCGTTGTGTACGCTGTCTTGCACTGCCCTGTAACTTCCCACGCCGATAAGTATTTCATTTGGCTGTCCGGCAGGTTTCAGGAAAGGTTTGATGTCAAAGTACGATGGCGTGAAACTGAACGGGTTTTCGCCTGCAAACTGTCCGTTGACATACACTTTTGTATGGTATTTGGCTTTGAAAATTTTGAGCTGAATCACATCGAAATCAATGTCTTTCAAATCAAATGTCCGTTTGTGCCAATACCAGCTGCTATCCTTGTACTGGTATCCGACAATATCCAATGCAGGCACAGCCAAATCGACAACGCCCGGCACCGGGGTCGTCGCGTTAAAAACATTTGGTAATTCGCCTTCGGTTTTGGCTACTTGCCATTGACCGTTCAGACTGACCACTTCCCTTTGATTTGTATAACGACACGCACAAAGCAAGCACGACACATATATGAACAAGATAATGAAATTGCGATACATATATCATTTAATTATTTTGAAAGTCCAAGTATATAGTAAAAACGGATTATTGCGGGCTGTTGCCGGAATGTTTACCAACAAACCTTCGCCAGTCTGGCGCCACTTGCATTGACCCTTAACACCCAACAGGCTTACTTTCGCTTTTGCTGTCGCCCGGATGCCTTTCAACAAGAGTGTTGCAGGAATAGTTTCTCCTTCATCAACCAGATAAAAGCCATAAAGTGAGCCGTCTTTCTTTGATGTATAGCATACCTTGTCTTGTCGATATGGGGCAATGGGACGGGTGCCATAAATCGCCTCTCCGTTGATTTTCATCCATCGACCGATTTCATCCATCCGTTGATAGGCTTCGTCAGGCAGTTCTCCGTCCGGCCTCGGCCCTACATTAAGCAGATAATTGCCTCCTTTTGCTACAACATCCACCAATATATGTATCAGTTGACGGGTGGGCTTGTAGAGGTCATCAGACTTATATGCCCATATTTCGGCCATCGTCATATTTGTTTCCCACGGATAGGGCAAGGGTTTGTCGGGTACTTCCTGTTCCGGTGTCCGGTAGTTTTCGTAAGGCCCCGTAACGGTTCGATCTACCACAATCAATCCGGGCTGATGGGTGCGCGACATCTGCACAATACGCGCCATATCAATATCCTGATTCCAGACCTTGCGTTCGGCCGCTTTACGCTCGGCTTCCTCCGATGGAAATGCTCTTACCCAACCGCCATCCAACCAGAGGATGTCAATTTTTCCGTAATCGGTCATCAACTCTTCTATCTGATTATATGTAAAGTCTTTGAATCGCTTCCAGCGTTCCGGATATTTTCGCGTATTGTAGTTTACGTTCCTGTCGGGAGTTGCCCATTCCGGTGCCCAATAATCAGGATGATGCCAATCCGGCTTCGAGAAATAC
>JAISJX010000077.1 GCA_031261145.1 Tannerella sp. | reverse complement strand
GTTGTCTTACATTCATATTTCACTTTCTATTATTTCAGCCATATTATACATTGAATTGAACGCCAAAAATTCGGCATCCCTATAATTTTTCTTTTCAGGAAAAAGTCCTTGAAGAGTTTCCAATTTCCGGTCTGGAATATTTTTTTTTGCTTTGCTTTTATCAACCATACTCCACTCTTCCTCATGTGTATAGGTTTTTCCGGTTATACTTTCCGGTGTTGGATAGTTTAACTTTACAGTCCGTTTGTGTCGCTCCAGGTCATGGACAATGCGCCTGCCGGTAGGGGTAGCGACATCTATTTCCGCAGTTACAATTGTATTCATAGCTTTCATTTTTCTATTTGCCTTTGCAAAATTACGAACTTTCTTTCAATTAAGAATAAAGAACGAAGAATTAATTTCCCTTATTTGCCGCTTGGGCGAGCAGATGCTTAATCGCCGCTTCGATGATCGTATCAATCCCTTTGGAGGCATCGGATTGAGTAAGGGATACTTTTATGTCCGGCTCAATGCCGTTTTCCGTGTTCAGCCCGTTGGCGTCCAGCAAGGGAGAAGCCGAAAAACGGACTGTCCATCCGTTGGGAAGCTCCGAATTAAAGGGCAAACCGCCGCCGCCGCCTGTCTGGTCGCCCATGATGGTGACTTGCGGAAGGATTTTCATCTTATTCACAAAATCGTTTGTGGCGCTGTAGCTGTGCCGGTTGGTCAGGACAACGACGGGACGCATCCACCGGGTTAAGGGAGCGGGGGCCGGTTCGATTTCGACCGGATAAGGCTCTGAAAAGTCATTGTGTCCCGGGCCGGTTTTGTGCAGGATGTATCCCACTAAGAGTTTCTCGGTCAGGAAGCGGCCGGCAATGCGGTCGGAGTAGGTCAATGAGCCGCCGCCGTTTTCGCGCACGTCGATAATCAACCCCTTGCAGTCTTTGAAATAATACAATATCTGGTCTAACTGAGTCTCGCCGATGGGGCTGGAGAAACTCTGGTAGTACATATATCCTATCTCATCATTGGAGAACTTCCGATATTTCATTCCACCGGTAATCCGGCAGTCCGTTCCAAGGTATTTCCTATGGATGCCTTCGTTGTAATTACGCGGATAATCCTCGTACCAAGCCCAGTAGCGGGCGATATTAAATGACGAAATCAGATTGGTATGGCCGTCTTTCACTTCGGCAATCATCTCTCCGAGGAAATCAAATAACTGATATTGATTCATGGTGTCGGATACTTGTTTGCTATACCTCCGGTGGACTTCGTCCCAATCAACCCCTTTATAATCAAAGAAACAATAATGCTCGTCCATAATCTTCCACAAGGCTTCAAAGTTGGTACGCGGGTCCCGTGTGTAATGATCCGCTTTTTCGCAGCCCATCAACAGGAAGACCGGAATCGCCAGGAGGATGACCCTGAATCTTTTCGGGAGAGATTCGGGGCGTTTGCTTTCAGACCGTATGTTCAATAGATTCTTCATCATTCACCCGTTTAATAATAAGCGCTCCGAAAACTGTTACTCTTCAACTTCCTTCCGCCAAAGGCGTTAAACTCCTTGACCAATCCGATCATAATGCTGTGGGATATTTTATGTATTTTAATCCCATGAATATCCGTATAATAGATATTGTTCAGGTATCCGGTGCGCAGGGTTAAATTCCGTACCGGCAAATCGACCGTGAAATAATTCCGTATGGCCGTTTTGTTGTGTAAAGAACTGAAACTGACAATTCCATCGGTATTCCCCAAACTGAATATTTCATAATAAGACTGTTCGTATCCGGGGGCGAAAAGGGCGCCTGCAACAGCCATTTCCGATTGCAAACGAAGCGTGAGTTGCCGGTGTTTCAGGGGAATGGCATAAATGGCTATGGCTGAAAGATTCAAATCAATATCCGCATTCATGGCAATGGAGTTGTTTCCGTTGTGCGTATTGTAGAAAAAACCGAGCAGCCCTGACAGGTTTACTCCGGCAAGCACTTTCAGTTTGTCAACAGGCTGAAAGCGATAGTGATACCCGTGTGAATAATCGACATAACCGGAAAGGGCGCTGATGGTGCTTGCGGGATTTTCGGTATCGGAAAGCTCGGCATGAAATATCTGCTGGCTGGAAATATGGTAATCCATCCATGAAATAAGTTTCATCCGGTCGTTGAGTACGCTGATTCCTTTGCCTGTATAACTCGGTTCGGTGACGTAGGAGTTCCGGACGTTATAGGTTCCGTAACCGACTAACATCCCTTCATTTACGGAGTAGGGAGGCGGTTCGCCGGCATCATTCTGCGCCATCAGGGGAATATGCAGGAATATAAGAAATGTTGTAAAACAGATTATTTTCTTCATAACTATTCATTAAACAGGCTCATCTGTCCGTCGTTAAATTCTTCTTTCTCTTTATCATCCACGACCTGGGGTTGCTCTTCTTCCACTTCTTTGGGTGGAAAACGAGTGGGTTCCAATTCGTTGACTGTCTTGATTTCGTAAGTGGTGACACGTTTTCCTTTCGCTTTGAAACTTTTGACGCTGATAAACTGCTCGGCGTCGATAATAAGCGGTTCGCGGAAACTGTCGTTGCCTCCGAAAAGAACTTCAACCCGTGGATAGGTCTCGTCGGTAAGCAGGTACAGCGTATTTCCGGGGCTTTCGCCGAGGATATTCTGCCGTTTGCTGCCGGCTTCTAAGGGGAAGCGTTTCAGGTAGGGATACTTCTGTTCGGCGTCGAAAAGCACGGCCGTCCACACTTTGCGGATATCGAACCGTTCAATCACTAAGATGTTGTCATCGTAGTGGTTACTCAGGTCGAAGTTGGTCGTGTAGAAATCGCCGTTACGCAGGATGACCAATATCAAATCGTCGCTCTGGAACTCGCCAAGCTCTTCGCCCCGCCCGTCGTAGTTGAGGCGCAGCACGTCGTGGTCAAACCAGACCATGCGTCCGCCCAGGGTGGAACTGCCTTTTTGTTTCAGCGATATTTTATTGATCTCGGATTTTGTCAGGATATTTCCCATCGAGCCGCGTCCCTTAATCAGAATCTCGCTGAAGTCTTTTTCAAAAACGATTGTTTTCTGGCGGAGTTTGAATTTCAGGATGACCTTTACGGTCTCGGCTTCGCCGTTAGGATTGGCGCTGAAGTAAATAACGCGGGAGCCTTCGGTTCCTTTCGTTACGGTATATTCTTTGTCGCGGGTTATCCCGGTCACGGCAAAGCGTTTAATGAAATTGCAGCCGTTCTTGCCGTCGCGATAGATGACGTTATAGATAGTACGGTTGTCGTTCCGTTTGAAGACATTGACGTAGATGACATTCTTCCCGACAAAAATCTTGTCGCTGATATGGATGATTTTGTAGGCGCCGTCACGATAGAACAGGATGACGTCGTCCAGATCGGAACAGTTACATATATATTCGTCTTTCTTCAGACCGGTGCCGATAAAACCTTCTTCCCGGTTGATATAGAGTTTCTCGTTGGCTTCGACGACTTTCGTAACCTCGATAGTGTCGAAGTTGCGGATTTCGGTCCGGCGCGGGAAAGCGGCGCCATACTTTTCTTTCAGCATCGCGAACCAGTCAATGGTGTAATTGACGATATTAGCCAGATGAAGTTCGAGGCGCTGGATATTTTCCTTTATTTGGGCGATAGCTTTGTCGCTATTGTCGGCGTTGAATTTCAGGATGCGCCCCATCTTAATCTCCATCAGGCGGAGGATGTCGTCGCGGGTCACTTCGCGAAGCAGCCGTTCCTCGAACGGCTCTATGCGGAGGCGGATGTGTGCGACTGCGATGTCCATGTTTTTGGCCTCTTCAAATTCTGCGTCTTTATAAATCCGTTCTTCGATGAAGATACGTTCCAGCGAGGCGTAAAACAGGGCTTCTTCCTGTTCGGTCTTCTCAATTTCCAATTCGGTGCGTAGCAGGATAAGCGTCTGGTCGGTCGAATTGCGGAGAACCGTGCTTACGTTCAGGAAGTAAGGTTTGTTGTCCTCAATCACGCAGCAGTTGGGCGAAATGCTGGTTTCGCAGTCGGAGAAAGCATACAAAGCGTCGATGGTCTTGTCGGGGGAAATGCCCGGCGCAAGATGGATGTGGATTTCGACGTTTTGCGCCGTGTTGTCGTCGATTTTCCGTATCTTTATTTTGCCTTTGTCGTTGGCTTTCAGGATGGAATCAATCAGGGTAGAGGTGGTTCGTCCGAATGGGATTTCGCTGATGACAAGCGTCTTGTTGTCGAGCTTGTTGATTTTGGCGCGTATCTTGACCGCACCGCCGCGCTCGCCGTCGTTGTAGCGGGATACGTCAATGTAGCCGCCGGTCTGGAAATCGGGATAGACGGTAAAGTCTTCTCCCCGCAGATAGGCTATCGAGGCGTCTATCAACTCGTTGAAATTGTGCGGAAGTATCTTGGACGAAAGACCGACGGCGATGCCTTCGACGCCTTGCGCCAACAGGAGCGGGAACTTCACCGGCAGGCTGACCGGTTCTTTGTTGCGCCCGTCGTAGGAGAGTTTCCATACCGTTGTTTTGGAATTGAAAACGGTTTCCAATGCGAATTTGGAGAGGCGGGCTTCGATGTAACGCGGAGCGGCTGCCCCGTCGCCCGTCAGTACGTTTCCCCAGTTACCCTGGCAATCGACCAACAGGTCTTTTTGTCCCAACTGCACTAATGCGTCGCCAATGGAAGCGTCGCCGTGAGGGTGGAATTGCATCGTGTGCCCGATGATGTTGGCAACCTTGTTATAACGTCCGTCATCCAACCGCTTCATGGAATGCAATATACGGCGCTGAACGGGCTTTAATCCGTCGTTGATATGCGGCACGGCGCGTTCCAGGATGACATACGAGGCATAATCCAAAAACCAGTTCTGGTACATTCCGGGAAGGTGGTGTATTGCGTCGCTTCCTGCAAAAACCTTATACCCCGAATGGGAAAGAGGTTCGTTTTCCTCGTCCGTATCGGCGATAATCTCTTCCGGAACATCCGTGATGATGCCGTTCGTTTCATCGTTCTCTCCCTGTTGTGTCGTGTCGTCTAATGCCATATATATAATTTCAACTTTACGTGAGCGACAAAGGTACAAAAAGAATTGAGAAATGAGAATTGAGAAATGAGATTTTTTAATAATTCAAGGTTTCAACGCTTTCAAAATTCAATAATTCAAAGATAAAATAACAGCGTTAAACGGAACCGCGTGGGACTGACCAAAAAGTCTGGTTTCGTCATTGCGAGCCGTAGGCGAAGCAATCCAGAGCATTGATTATTAATATATTGCTTCGGGATTTGCCCTCGCAATGACGTGCAAAATACCCTTTTTGGTCAGCCCCACGCCGTTATTGAATCATTGAATCTTTACGGCAGCGCATTTTGCAGGACGCTACCCTGCAAAAAACCGCCTGCCTGTTGGATGATCGACGATATATGGAAGCAAGCCTCATGGAAGGATGAATTTGCAAGGATAACGCCATATAATATACATACAATCAATGAGATTACCCACAGGATAAGCCATACCCATTTTGCGCCGGATGACATCGGTTTGAGATTCATCGGTCTTTTAAACAGCGAATAGATAAGCGCTATCAAAGGAATCCCCAGGAAGAAAATTCCGCCAATACATCCTATAACACTTACATACAGCGGAATATCTGACAGAAATTCCATGTTATCCATAAAAGGTATCCGCCAAGGGCGCGACGAACTTTTGGAA
>JAISJX010000416.1 GCA_031261145.1 Tannerella sp. | reverse complement strand
CAAGTCTATCGCCCTCAGAGGTGAGCGTACCCCCTTCGGGGATAATTCGCACTTTGGATTGCCACCTCATCTGCGCCGGGAGCAAACGGTTAAGGTCGTCGTTCATACCCTTCGTTTTTCGATAGGACAGATATTCCGGGGTAAAGCCAATCCCCCCGCGGTGTTCTTCTTGGCCGTCGATGGTGCTGCCTTCCATGACAATCTCATCATTCTCAACATAGCTGACAGCGCTGGGTTGCAGGCTGGTAAACCAACCGGACAGGTTTATTTTCCCCTTCTGACCGGCCGTGAGGCGTACCACAATCACCTGATCGGGAAAACTGGCGAATACCCGGCGCGAGTAATTCACCCCGTCAAGTTGATAATCCACATCGACCAGCGCATTATCCATATCCAATATACGCCTGTAACCACTTGCGGCGGCAGGGTCGTGACCCTCATAGCGGAGGTTCAACTGCGCCATAGCCTGGTAATTCTGAACCGACACAGGGTCGCTGGACAGTTTCCATGCCTCCGTGTTTGCTCCCAACCAGTCGTGGGCGAAAGCCCGTTCACGGATTTTTTTCAGGATTTCCGGCCCTTCGGGATTATTCGGGTTGTAGGGGCCGCCTGTCCAAAGCGTCTCGTCATTAAACGCGATAACCTCGTGGTCTATTGAGCCGGGAATCATGGCGCCAAAACGTCCCGTCCCGACAGGCAGACCTTCCCAATACTTTGTTGCCGGCACATCATAACTCCAGTTCATCGGAACCTGATTGACTGCGACTTCATTCCTGTCCGAACACGAGTGAAAGCCAAGACAGATTAGAGGTAAAATTGCGATTATTCTTTTCATCTATTCATCTTTATTATTTGTTCAGAAAAAGGCGGGAATGCTATTTTTATTCCCGCCTCTTCTAAATGGTTACTATTTATAATTCGGATTTTGCTCCAAAACTCCGTTTGCCTTGTCTATTTCCGTTTGCGGCAATGGCCAAAGGTAATGTTTATCCTCGAATTTGTACGTGATTAATCCGTCTTTAACATTGTTCAGTACTTCTTTCGCTATTTTCCAACGCTTGAGATCGAAATAGCGTTGTCCCTCGAAAGCCAGTTCTATACGTCGTTCGTGACGGATGCGTTCGCGCATCTGATCCTGCGTCAGACCTTCCGGGAGCAAGGATGTACCGCCTCTTTTCCGGATGTCGTTGATGGCGTTATATGCGATAGCTGTCGGCCCATTAATCTCGTTTTCAACTTCTGCCTGCATCAGTAAGATGTCGGCATAACGGAGGACGATCCAATCCTGCTGGCTATAGGTGCTATAACCAAACGGAGGCGTAAGATTCGGCGACAGGAACTTACTCAAACCCGTGCCCAACGGTCTGTTGTTACTGGGTATATATGCCCCTCCTCCTATCCGGTATTCATTGATAAAGAATGTCTTTGCGGCACGCGGTTCACGCTCGTCCAATGACGCATTACTAAAAACAGCGGGATCAACAGCCCCTCCTCCCGAAGTGGGGACAGGTGTTCCGGGAGTTCCGTCCGCCATATCATATTCGCTAATCAGGTTAGCTGTCGGACTGACAACCATCCAGTCGGCGTACCACTGGTCGGCGCTTGTCCGGTTATTGGGCGCTAAAAATTTCACCGAAAATATGATTTCGGGGCATGATTCCTGTTGCAGGTCGTAAAAATTATCCGAAAACTCATCCGCCAATTTGTAACCGGATACGCCGGATAACAAATCTTTAGCGGCATTCATCTGAGAGATAATCGCTTTTCCGTTGCTGTCATACGCATCATACAATAAGATTCTTGCCTTATACGCTTTGGCGGAGTTCGCCGTCCAGCGGCCTTTACTTTCCGAGTACGTTGCATCTTTCAGATTGCTGATGGCAAAATCCAGGTCGCTCATCAGGAAACTCAATACTTCGGCTGCCGGATTCTTGGGTTGGATATGATTATCCAGGTCTAATGGCGTCTCAACGACAGGCACATCCCCATAGCAACGGTAAAGATAGCTGTAAAAGAAAGCGCGTAACATCCTGGCTTCGGCTACGCTTTGCGTTTTCTTTTCCGCACTGATACCGGAATAGCCCTCCAGGTTCAGCAGGAAACTGTTGATTCGTGCTATCGCCCGGTACGACTGGTTATATATACCGGAAACAAACCCGCCGGTATTCGTCGTAATATTACCGGAGGCGATGTCTGTACTTGATCCGTAATTATGCTGGCCGTATCCGTTATCCGAAAGATTATCCCAATAAGGATACCCATAGGAAAAGTAGTCACTCTGCATACTCCCATAACATGCGGCAAGCGCATTATCAAAATCTGTTTCTGATTTCCAGAATGTAGCCGACGAAATTTTATCCAACGGATTGAGGTCTAACAAATCGCTACATGAGGTCAAAAACCATCCGGCTAAACCGGTTACTATTATAACTATTCTTGTTTTCATTTTCATACATTATTAAAATTCAACATTCAATCCAAAAGAAACAATCTTGTTTTGAGGATACACGGCAAACCGGCCATCTCCGGCGCGTTCGGGATCAAATCCGTCTTTAAACGAGGTTATCGTAAACAGGTTGTCGCCTGAAAAATAAAGTCTCACCTTTTCACATTTGATATGTGAGGCTATATTGTGGGGCAGCGTATAACCGACAGTCAGGTTCTTCAGCCTTAAATAAGAATTATCCTGAAGGAACCAACTGCTGCTCCGCCTGTTCTGTGAATTTCCACTGTTGTTAAAGGTGATCCGGGGTAGCCAGTTGGATGTCCCGGGGCCTGTCCAGCGGTCGGTTAACCATTCGGCATTCGGCACCGAACCCCCGATAAACGGCTCAATTCCATATTCGTTTGCATAGATTCGCTGTCCCTCCACTCCTTGAAGGAAAGCGGAGACGTCAAAACCTTTCCAGTTAGCAAAGGCGCTAAAGGAATAGTCAAATTTCGGAAATTTGCCGGGAATAATAACCCGGTCGTCATTATCGACTACACCATCTTTGTTTGCATCCCTGTATTTCAAGTCGCCGGGCTTGACATTGTCGCTAAACTGCTTGGGCGAGCTGTTGATTTCTTCCTGCGTCTGGAATACGCCTATACACTCAATCATATAATATGAATTATAGGGCACGCCATTCTTGCGGATGTAATAACCGCTGATTTCTTCGGCGCCAAATTTAGCCGCTTCATTTTTATATTTGTTGATGTAAAAACTGCCTCCATAGTTTAGTCCTTTGAATGTACCACCCTTGATTACATCGGTATATTGTACCGCTACTTCATGACCGTAATTAATCATGGCGCCACTGTTTACAATGGGAGCATCCAGGCCGATAAGAGCCGAAACTTGCGCACTTCTCAAAATATCGGTAGTATTCTTCTTGTAGTAGTCATAACTTACCGAAAGTCCTTTAAACAGGGTTAAGTCTAACCCGATATCGAATACGGAAGTGGCTTCCCACTTGATGGATTTGTTGGAGTATCCCGTTTGCGCCACTCCGGTGGACAACCCATTGTTATCGAAGGGGTAATTCCCGGTATAGGACAACAGCGACTGATAGGGATAAGGTTGATCGCCCACATTGATATTCTGATTGCCCAGCAAACCATACGAACCCCTTACTTTAAAGTTATCAAGCCAGTCCCATTCAAGGTCTTTGATAAACTTCTCTTCAGACAGACGCCATCCTGCCGAGAATGATGGGAAATATCCCCAGCGTTTATCATCGGCCATACGGGATGTACCGTCATAACGCACATTTACTTCCGCCAGATAACGTCCCTGGTAATCATAGTTCAGGCGACCGAAAAACGACCTCAACGCCCATTCATAAGCAAAACCCGTCGCTGTCTGAATATCCGTTGTGCCGGCATTCAGTTCGTGTAAATCGGATAAGAATTTTTGCCGGTATCCTTTCAGGTTGTCAAAACGGTTGGTCTCCTGGCTATAACCCGCCTGAGCGCCTATATGGTGGCCTCCGTTCAACGTCGTTTCATATTTCAGATACGAAAACAGGTTCGTATAGAAAGTCCGCTGGTTAGTAACATTCAAACCGGTGGTGCCTACGTCCAAATCAGTAGCATACGTTCCCGTATGGAAATTATAGAGCGGAACGACCGGACGCCAGTCCTTGGCTGTGTTGTCCGTAAAATTGACAGCTCCCTTGGTGTACCATGTCAGCCCTTTGCACAGGTTCATCTCCAGCCACAACTGTGCAGAAGCATCATAGTTAACGCTGTTGTTTGTCACATTATTATCTACAATGGCTACCTGGTTTTTGTTATGGTACTCGAAACTATAGGCCGAATACGAATAACCCGAACCGTCGGGCAGTTTAGGGCTATAGGTCGGAGCCTGCGCCATGAGGGAGATGACGGCATCGCTCTGTCCCTGGGCTGTGGATTCAATATCCCCGCGTTCGAGGGATAAATTGGTTCCTACCCTGAGCCAACTGTTTAGCTGGGACTGAAGGTTCACGCGGGCATTATACTTCTCAAAGCCGAAGCCTATCAACGTTCCCGGCTGGTTGACATAACCTACCGAAATATTATAAGTCGTTCCTTTGGCTCCCCCGCTAATCGAAATATCATGGTTCTGCACCAGCGCAGAATTTAAACCATAGCCCAACCAGTCGAAATTAGGATATTTAGTCCGGTCGGTAGCATTTTCATACAGGGAGATCATCTCGTCGGTATATACATTTGAAGCATTGGCGATACCGGAGTTCGTTACCGCTTCGTTGTAGAGGCGCATGAAGGCGGCCGAATTGGTCACCGACTTGATCATACTTGTCGGATTATGAATTCCAATGTTTACGTTATATGCCAATCTGAAATGATTTTCCTCTCCTGATTTGGTCGTGACCAATATCACGCCGTTAGCAGCCCTTGCCCCGTATATGGCAGCAGAACTTGCATCTTTCAACACAGATACATTTTCTATGTCGTTAGCATTGAGGTTGCTCAGGTTTCCTGGAACGCCATCAATAAGCACTAACGGGTCAGACCCCGCATTACTGTAAGTTCCCTGTCCACGGATACGCATGGTAACAGATTCCGAACCCGGCTGGCCTGTCCCCTGGGTGATCGACAATCCGGGAATCTGTCCCTGAAGCATCGTTACCGGGTTTGTTACCGGACGTTTAATCAAATCCTCTCCCGAAACGGTTGATACGGAGCCGGTCAGGTTGACTTTCTTTTGGGTGCCATATCCCACTACGACCACTTCTTCCAATGCCAGGTTATTTTCTATCAAGGTAATGTCAAACGCAGTCCGGTTACCCACTGCTATTTCCTGCGTATTAAAACCGATATAGGAAATGATAAGGGTAGCATTGGGAGATACTTGTAACGTGAATTTACCGTCAATATCGGTAATATTGCCGTTGGTTGTTCCTTTTTCAACCACATTGGCGCCAATAACCGGTTCGCCATTGACGTCGATTATGACGCCGCTAATCCTGACGCCTTGCGCAAACAGCGAAAGCGTACTGATAAATACAACACAGGCGGTGATCCATATTTTCCGTACTGCGTTCAAACTAATTAATTTTCTATTCATAGTAATTACTTTTGGTTCTATAAATTATTTACTTTTATTATTTTAAAAAATTGTTTTTGAGTCTCTCGCCAACCCTTCCACACTGGGGAGGGACTTTCCCCTGTCTTGCAGAGAGGGGGCCGAGGGAGAGGTCGGGCTGTTATTCGTTCTTTTTATTTCTCCATAGGCAAAGCGTTTTTAAGGGTTAGTAATTTCATTATTTTCGGTATTCCATGATCGTTCTTTTTCTTTCTGCATCCTTTTTCCTGCGCCATGATATTGGCGCGGGCTGTCATTATTTCGCCGTCAGGCGCTGTATATTGGTATAAAAACTGCGTTTGCCACGTTTGGCGTGCCGCAGGGACGCAACAGGCAATTTCTCTTTTCACATTATGCCCCCTGCGGGACATTGATTTTGAGGAAAACTGCCTTTCTACCAACATTTTGTCCCTGACGGGACTTTTTTTATCATTCATTCGCATAATCAATAAAGGTTTAGGATTTGCTAAATGACTGTTTATGAGTGGTGAAAACCGTCCTGCAGCTTGCAGGAACTCATCAACCACCGGTAGAAATGCTCCTGCACGTTGCAGGAAGACATCAACCATTGGTTGAAATGCTCCTGCAACTTGCAGGGATATATCAACCATTGGTAGAAACGTTCCTGCAAGCTGCAGGACATGATCAACTGCCGGTAGAACTGTTCCTGCACGTTGCAGGGGAATTGCCACAGCGGTTGATGAGTTCCTGCAACTTGCGGGACGGTTTTCGGACGACCTGACAGCGCCCGAATATTGAGCGGTAATATTGTAATATTCAGAAAAAATGCCTTCCTTTGCCCTTTTAACGAAGAGGGTGGGTTGGGCAATGGCAGGTGTGTGTGTGTGTGTGTGTGTGTGTGTGTGTGTGTGTGCAAAAATCGTGCCAAAACTACGTCCAAACCCAATATTCATTGTGTTTTTAGGATAATTATATGTACGAACAATTTGCATAAAATATAAAACTTTTATTACTTGAAAAACTGATATGTTAGATTCGTTCAAAACA
>JAISJX010000362.1 GCA_031261145.1 Tannerella sp. | reverse complement strand
TTAGCACGCAGATTACGCAGATAGATAAGATGAACGCAGATTATTATAATACCGATAATCTGCGTTTTTGTTTATATCGCGTTTCTATATATCTGCGAAAATCCGCCTAATCTGCGTTATCTGCGTGCTTATGAAACAGTCCCAACGGTGTTTCAAAGGTATTACTTGTTGAAATCCGTCAACCATCCGCCGATCATTTTCCAATATTCGCGATGGAAATTTTCACCTTTCTCGCCGCCGTATAACGACAGGTAGTTTTGAACGGGGCTTTGAAAGTCTATCCGTATGGCCGCCTCTTTTACATACAAATTGGTATATTCGGGATGAAATTGGGTGGCTACGACGTGCGGGTATTTTTTGTGAACCAACGCTTCTACAATCTTACCGTCGGGCGAAGTGGCGGCAACGCTCAGACCTTTCCCTATCTTCTTTACGGCCTGATGATGCGAACTTAATATGTACGGTTCGCTATGGCCAATCAGTTCGGATATTACATTTTCGCCTTTCGGTTTTATCTTATGGAATTTGTATGAAATCAGTTCGTTGTCATAGTCAAAGTAGGAAAGGTAGTTTTTATGTTGTGCGTTGGGCTTTTTCAGTACATCATCGGCTGTGGCGAGGTGATACACTTCCATGGGGATGTCCTGAATCATTGTTCCGCCGGTGGCGCAATTCATGGTCTGCATACCCAGACAAAAACCGACAATCACATAGTCGGGTTTCGCCTCAAGCATAGCCGTATAACCGCTGTTTTGATTCCCACCCAAGAGATGGAATAAAAACGACAGTTCAAAGAAATGGCGGTAAGGGTCGGACGTCTCTGTCGTCAAATGCGTTTTTTCGCCGAAACATTCGCCCGGAATATCAGGTCCGCCGAAGAAAAAAACGCCGCCGGTCTGTTCCAATAAGTCTTTGAATGATTCGTCGCAGTCATTGGAGGCATACAAATTGCCCGGTTTTAATTCGCCTTCGCATTTTATCAATTTCATGGGGAGGTTATGCTCATCAATATACTTCCGGCTACGCTCAAAATCATAGCTTTGCTTTGCATGATAAAAACCGATCATTCCGAGGCTGTCGGCATCGGGAAGGATGTGATTATCGACTAAATACCGGAACGTTGTAATATTCCCGACCGTAGGATTCATAAGCGCAACGCTACGCGCCGGAAACGTTTTTTCCTGATTCTCTCGGGTGTTATTCTGTGACTTGCCAACGGTAACGGTCGATATAAACACCCATAAATAAATAACTATTCTCTTCATAATGGTTGCTTTTGTAAAGAAATTTGTCGCAAACGTACATATAAATTCTCAAACTACCAAACGGGTACAAAACAATCCGGTTTTAGACACCTGAAGTCGTGCCGGTCTGATGACTATTTATTTTTTTTATGATTAACTAAAAAAAGCCGGAAAAATGCTACCTTTGCAGGGTTGAAAACAATATAAAATGTGAGGATATGGAAGCAAGAATAGATGTTGTATCTAAAAAAAGAGTAATTATGAGGAGATTAACGTTTCTTTCATTCATTCTGTTTTCTTCTTTGGCGGCGTTTGCCCAAGGAGGAGAAAGTTGCCGCTTTCCGCTGGAGCCTGCACAAGAGCAACTCAAGGCTTACAAAGGGTTTGACGCTGTGACATTGCTGGACAGCATGTCGGTTGCCGTGGAACCAACCGGTTCGGGGGCTTTTGTCATTTACAAGGCGTCGAAAGTATTAACGGACAAAGGCGCTGTAGCCCGCCGGGTGGTGACGTACGATTACGATCCCCTGACCGCATTTGCCGAATTTCGTTTTGCGAAGATCTATCGCGCAAACGGAGATGTGGTGAATCTGGATGTGAAAAAAGCGTATGACTATGTGGCTCCGGCACGGGCGATTTATTGGGGCGCCCGCCAGATTATGCTGGAAATTGGGGCATTGCAACCGGGCGATGTGGTCGAATACGAAATCGCAAAAAAAGGGTTCACCTACGCCTTGCTTCTCGGTGGAATTGAGGAGGACGATTCCCGTTTTATCCCGCCCATGCGCGGACAATTCTATGATATTGTTCCTTTCTGGACGGAAGATCCTACGGTACGCAAGGTCTATACCATTTCCGTCCCGATGGAAAAAGAACTGCAATTCCAGTTTTATCAGGGGGAATGCACTTCGTCAATGCGCTATGGCGATGGCAGGAAAATATACAGTTTTGTGGCGGAGAATGTACGGCCGCTCAAACGGGAGCCTAATATGGTGGATTTGTTTGACGCCGCTCCCAAGCTGATGCTGTCGTCCACCCCGAAATGGCAAGATAAATCACTTTGGTTTAATAAAGTAAACGAGGATTATGACAGTTTCGCTTCGCTTCCCGAAGCCCGGAAGAAAGTAAATGAGTTGCTGAAAGGAAAGACTGCGGAGATGGAAAAAATCGCTGTTCTTACACATTGGGTGGCCGACAATATCCGTTATTCCGGCATCTCGATGGGGAAAGGCGAAGGCTATACCCTCCACAATACGAAAATGAATTATACCGACCGTTGCGGCGTTTGCAAGGACATTGCCGGGACGCTGATCGCTTTTCTGCGAATGGCGGGTTTTGAGGCTTATCCGGCAATGACGATGGCAGGTAGCCGTGTGGAAACGATTCCGGCCGACCACTTCAACCATTGCGTAGCCGTAGTGAAACTTTCCAACGGAACGTATATGCCGCTTGACCCGACATGGGTGCCTTTCAGCCGCGAACTGTGGAGTAGCGCCGAACAACAGCAGAACTACCTGCCCGGCATACCGGAAGGCTCCGATCTCTGCATAACGCCCGTTTCTGCACCTGAAAACCATTATTTCCGCATCCAGGCCGATAACCGCATAGAGGCCAACGGAACGCTCCGCGGACAATTCACCGTTACCGCCGAAGGCGTATCGGACGGAAATATCCGCCGGATTTTCACCCAGGGATGGGAGGACGATTGGCAGAAAGGACTGGAATCCCAACTCTTGGCCGTATCCCCCAAAGCCCGGCTGATAAGTGTAGATTACGGCAAGGAGCCAAAGAACTATCAGGCTGCCCCCATCCGTATTACCTTCCGCTACGAGATACCCGATTATGCCCTCACAGGCCGGCAAGAGATGTTGTTCAAACCATTAGTGATGAATAATCTGTATGCCGGCGTACAAACTTTTCTCCGCCTCAATACGGATATGGAAGAACGCGCCTACGGGTTCAAAGACGCCTGTTCGCGCCTCGTAGAGTTGAACGAAACGATTCAATACCCCAAAGGCTACACGCTGGCAACCGCCACAAGGTCAGACGTTCAAAACAGTTCCGCCGCCGACTTTGAAGGCTCCCTCCAACAAGAAGGGAACACCCTCCGGTTACATCAAAAACTGACGCTAAAGAAGCGGGTCTATGAAGCCACCGACTGGGAAGGCTTCCGTCAAGCCGTCAAGGCGTATAAGAGTTTTGGAGAAGAAATTGTGATTAAGAAATAAAGTTTAAAAGAAAATGAAAATCATCCATAAAATCAGCTTGTTTATTTTCCTGTTCGTCTGTGTAGAAGCGGCTTTTGGCGCTCCGGAGGCGGAGTTTGGGAAACTGTCGAAAACGTATATCCTGAATGCGGACGGAAGCCGGGAGTACCGGTACAGTATGGAACTTACGCTCTATACCCATCTTGCCATGCGCGATTTGTATGGCGAGAGTTTTATCTTTTACGACCCTGCTTATCAGGAACTAAAGATTCATACCTCGTACACCCGGCAGAAAGACGGGACGATCATCCAAACGCCCGAAAATGCGTTCGTGGAAGTCCTCCCCCGCCAGGCTGCCGATGCTCCGGCCTATAACCGTTTGAAAGAGATGGTGGTGGTGCATACCGGACTGGAGTTGGGCGCTACTATCTTTCTGGATTACTCCATCCTCACCAAGCCCGGCTATCTTCCCGAATTAGATATATGCGAGCCTGTTGAGCAATGGACGCCGGTGAAGGATTACACGATAAGCATTTCCGTACCCGAAGACAAACCTTTACACTACACGTTGTTAAACGCAAAGGATAAACCAACCCTCAGCCGGATAAACGGACTCAAACAGGTTACGTGGAAAATACGCAACCTGCCTGCTTCCTCATCCGATCCGCAAGTGTCGGCGCTGGGCGGCGATGTTAAACTGTTGGCGGTTTCAACCTACGCCTCCATTACAGATGCCCTGAACGTTCTGAATAAGCAACTGACGCCCAAAGGAGAAGGCTCCCTCCTGTCCCTCGCCGGAAAAATCACGGAGGGGAAAACAAGTGATGCGGATAAGTTGCAAGCTATCCTCCTGCACGTGAGAGAGTACATCGGCAACAGCCGGTTGAGTCCGGCGGAGACGGGCTTCCGCATCCGCTCCACCGGTGATGTTATTGCTTCGGCTTATGGTACAGAAGCGGAAAAGGTGAATCTGCTGGCCGGACTGCTGAATGCCGCCGGAATCCAGGCAGAAGTAGCAGCGTCATTCCCCAAAAACATAGAGATAAATAACTGCGGATTAAGCGCCATCCGGGATTTGTTTGTGCGGGCGGTTGCCGGTGGAAAAACCCATCTGCTTACGCCCAACAGTGCGACCATGTCGGAAGCCGGCCGTTACGTCGATTATAAACAATATCTTAGCCTGTCGAATCCCGGAAAAGAAGTAGCCATCGAAGCGCCTTCAACCGCCATTGACAAACAATACACCCTTACCGTATCACCCGAAAAAGCGAACAACGGCTATATCACGCTTTCGCTGCCGGATTCAACAGCAGGCATGGCGCACACGTCTTACAGCCGCTATAACAGCAAACGAACGACGAACCTCCTCCTCCCCTACAAAGCGAACGAGCAATACAGCTATACTCTGGAGTTGCCTGAAGGAATGGAATTGGCCACCCCGAAGTCTGCTATAATAATCAACAACAGTGTCGGGAAAATGGTGATGTCGGTCAAGCAAAACGGAAATTCGGTGGAAGTTGTCCGCACATTAGCGCTTCAAAAACAATTGATAGCGCCCTCCGACTATGCCGCGTTCCGTAATCTGATAACAGAGTGGACAGATGTAAACAACAATCAACTGCTGATAAAGGTAAAGTAGCTTTTTGAGGAATTTCATACCTTTCCCTTTATGGCTCAAAGTGTGACCATTCCTTCTTTTTTATCACAGGATTAGGAACATACAGGAACGTGTCCGGGTTTTGTTCAAAGGTGTGATAGATTGATTTCCCTTTTTCTATTCCGAAAGAGGCATAGTCTGCGGGCGTTTTGCCAATCAGTTCGGAGGTCTTGTATGCGGGGTTTGCCCGCCAGTTCAACTGCTTGCGTTCGTCGAAAACCGGAAACCAGGCAATGCCATGGCGCCGGCGAACGCCTTCATAGACAAATCCGTAATCCCGGTCGCACCAGGCGCCGAACGTCAATGGAAGAGCGGGATTGGCGCTGATTGTCGCGTGCACCCAGTTGGGCGGAACGATAACGACCTCGCCGGGTTTGGCGGTGACGGCGTAACATTTTCCGGGATTATCCTCTGCGTATTCCTGCATGTAGATAATGGCTTCGCCCGACCAGATTTCATAAACTTCCGGAGTTGACCATCCGCTGAAAGGAGATACTTTATGAATATGTCCCTGGCTGCGAACAGGTTCATTTCCCAATGTTCCGGCGGCATACGTGACTGCGCCGAACAGGAGATGCCGGGCGTTTAACAATTCACGGTCTTTCTTTTTACCTACATCCATTGCGATGGAATAGACCACATCCGGGCCTTCGCAGGACGGGTCTGACAAGCTTTTCCGGATGTCATCCAGACGGCGGTTCTCCGGTTCCGGGCCAAACACGTCATCGCCATAGATAAAACCAATACCCGATGGGTGGGGCGTGATATTAATACCCTGATTAAACGACTGATTAGGCATGATTCCGTACAAACGCTTTGATGGTGGCACATTCTTTTCCAAGGGATTCGCCGTGCGGACGAATGATATATTCGCCGACAGCGGCCGGGACGATAAACGTCTCGGCGTAATGGACAATAAACGGTTCAAAGGCTTGCTGCGGACTTTCGACAATGACTTCACGCCCTTCGATCAGGTTTAAAACGTTCACGCCGCCGCATGTGTTGTGCCGCACGGGTTTGGTAAACCAATGACGCCTTGTCTCAATAAATTCCTGTTCGTGCAATCCGGTACGTTCTTCCCTGACGCCGTCTTCCTCGCTTATCAATTCGACGTGATTGACCAGTTCGTTCTTCACCCACGATTCGACCCTGTCCCATTGGATGACTTTTTCGCCATGTCCGATATTAATCGGACGGGGTTTGCCGTCTAATCCCAAACGTCCCCAATCCCACAGTTTGAAGGTGAAGATAAAAGGTGTGGCGCTGATTTCGAGCACCATCGAGTTGGCGCCGGAACAATGCACCGTTCCTGCGGGAATCAGGATATGATCGTGTTTTTGGATAGGATACCTGCCAACGTGTTTTTCGGCTTCAAAACGACCGCTTGTCTGCGCCGCCTTCAATTCCGCCAACATGGATTCAGGCTCGACGCCTTCTTTCAATCCTAAATAAACAAAGGCGCCATCGCCGGTATCCAGCATGTAATAACTCTCATCCTGTGTGTAATGCAGCCCAAATTTCTCCTGAATATATTTGGTCAGCGGGTGCACCTGCAAACTCAGATTACCCCCCTGCATCGTATCCAGAAAATCGAACCGGATGGGAAACTCGTCGCCGAAACGTCCGTAAACGGGAATACCCAAAAGTTCTTTCGGATGAGCGAAAACAAGATCGATCGCCGGGATTTCAACAGTGATGTCACCAAAACCTAATAACAGGCTGTTTTCTTCCGGTACACAGTCGAAACACCATGCATAATTGGCGACCTCTTTATCCAAATCGAACACCTCCTTCATCCATTGTCCTCCCCAAGGCCCCGGATCGAAAAACGGTACTACACGGAAAGGTTGGCCGACGGCTTTGGACAATCCTTTTTCAAAAAGTGCGCGGGTAATCATTTTCGGTTGACCGTTCACATTGGTATCCAGCACAAAATCCCATTTCTTCATCAATTCTTTTTTGAAACGGTCGCATATCCGCCAATCGACGAAAAAGGCGCGTTTGTATTGAAGTGAAGTACGCTCGTCGTTGTTTTTTACGCCGATATTGCTTGCTTCATTGCGGCGGAAACGTTGCTGAATTTCCCATCGCGCCATGTCGGCATAGATGAGGATGTCGGCATTGGGGCATACGTACGCCGCTCCCACACCGATAACAATTACAGGATTTTGGCTCGTGGCGCGGAGGCGTTCCCGCAGAACGGCGACTTTTTCCGGATCAAAGAACCGGTCGATGGTGTGCCGGGTCATATATCCGAACACCTCGTCGTCGGTGATGTCGGGTTGGAAAAATTCGTTGATGACCTGTTCCGGCAACATGGCTTCCGATGAAAGAATCACCGTTGCAGCCGGATACTTTGCGGCAAAAGCCGACACGATTTCGGCTTCGTTTACGCCCTGGTAGCACTCTATGACTATCGTTGCAGCGGGTTTGTTCAAACCTTGCAGCCGTTTGTCCGTTTCCCCTGTGATAGCGTCCCATCCGGTCAGGCAATCTTCCGAACGGTCTGAGACCTTGACAACGGGGAATTTATCGTAATTTGGTTGTAGTTTCATTTGTTATATGTTGTTATACTGTTATCATTTGTCGCCTCCATCATCAGTTCCCAGATTCCTCGCGCACGCTGATACATCAGACCTCTTGCCTTGGGCATTTCGCCAAACCATAAGGCTTCGGGCGAGGAAAACCAGAAACCGTTTTCTTCATTCAGCCAACATTGCATATATACGCCTTTTCCGGTCAGCAGGGCTTTTTGTTTCAGGTCTTCTTTGCCGGTGCGATTTCCCCAATGGTACATGCTGGCGGCGAGGTTGTAGG
>JAISJX010000348.1 GCA_031261145.1 Tannerella sp. | reverse complement strand
ATGTGAGGGTTTTCGCTGGGATGATTTATGTCGCTGGAAAGCGGGTAGATTGTTGGAAAATGTAAAAACGTATCTGGGCGCGCGGGATCCTGAATCGGGCGCATACAGAGTTTTGTATCCGGGCTTTACACGTACGTGGTACGATAAGTTATATCTACATCCACTTCCTACGGATGAGTTGAATTATAATCCTCAACTGGGGCCACAGAACCCCGGCTGGTAATTAAATAAACAAGTCAAGCAGTCGGTTGTATAACTGACTGCTTGATTATTAATTAGTAAATAAATGAGCTATGAAAAATTTTGAATTAATAGGATGCGTATTGGTTTTATTCTTGTTAGTAGCCTGTAAAGAAAATAAATCCGTACAGGTGGTCATACCAAATGAGATACAGTTGTCTTGGGCTGATGCAGAAATTGGAATTCTGATCCATCTGGATATGCCGGTGTTTAAACCCGATTATAATTTCAGGGAATGGGGGACGCACCCCAATGCGGAACTGTTCAATCCGACAGACCTGAATACAGACCAATGGTTGGAAGCCGCACAGAAATTAGGCGCTACCTACGCGGTATTGGTGGCTAAACATTGCAGTGGTTTCAGTTTGTGGCCGACAGAGGCGCACGATTACAGTGTGAAAAAATCGCCGTGGAAAGAAGGGAAAGGTGATATTGTTGGGGATTTTATAGCCTCTTGTAAAAAATATAATATCAAACCGGGGATTTACGCCAGTACCACAGCTAACGGCTATTTATATGTTGATAATCCGGGACTTGTACAGCCGGGTTCGCCGGTCACGCAGGATGTGTACAACAAGATTGTCGTACAACAATTAACCGAATTATGGAGTAATTACGGGGAGTTGTTTGAGATATGGTTTGATGGCGGCGTTCTTTCCAAAGAACAAGGAGGTGCGGATATACTTTCGTTGGTGGAGAAGTTGCAACCCCAAGCGATAGCTTTTCAGGGGCCTTATGGTCATCCAAACCTGATTCGCTGGGTGGGAAATGAAGAGGGCGTTGCACCTTATCCATGCTGGGCGACAGCCGATTCGACCACAAATGCCGACGGGACAGTAGTAATAAACGGACTCAATGGCGACTCTCTCGCGCCGTACTGGTGTCCGGGCGAGTCGGATTTCACCTTGCGATGGAACCGTTCATTTCAGGGCGGATGGTTTTGGACGTCGGGACAAGACACAATGATGTTCTCCGTTGATCAACTGATGACAAAATATATTACCAGTGTCGGACGGAATACAAATATGTTACTTGGCGTAGTTATTAATGATAAAGGTTTGATACCCGAAGCGGATGTGAAACAGATTGAGCTTTTGGGCAAAGAAATCAAAGCGCAGTATGGAACGCCATTCCGGCAGACAACCGGAAAAGGGACGGAATATGTGATTCGTTTGGAGCAACCGTCAACGATTGACCGTGCAGTGATTCAAGAAAATATAACGTTGGGCGAAAGAGTTCTGAAATACAGCGTCAAAGGAAAGAAGGGGGACGTATGGATTGATTTATCATCCGGAACAAATATTGGACATAAACATATAGACAAATTCCAACCCCAATCCGTCAGTGAAATTAAATTGATAATTACTGAAGCAAAGGCGGAGCCTCAGATAAAAAATTTTGCTATCTTTGAGGCCGAAGAATAAATCGTTAGTTCTTTCTGTTTTTTAAATTATGAATTATAAAGATTAATCAAATGAAGAATTTATTTACATTGAGCATTAGTTTGCTGATTTTTAGCGCATGTCAAACAGAGGTTATACCTCCCGAAGCCCTATTCCCTGTGCCCAACGAAAACCAATTAGCCTGGCACGATCGGGAACAATACGCTTTCATCCATTTCAACATCAACACCTTTACTGATAAAGAGTGGGGCTATGGCGATGAAGATCCTTCCTTACTAAATCCCACCGAATTTAATGCCGAACAGTGGGCGACGGCCATCAAAGAAGCCGGCTTAAAAGGGATCATCCTAACTTGTAAACACCATGACGGTTTATGTTTGTGGCCGAGCGCTTTTACCGAACATTCGGTTAAAAACAGTCCGTTCCGCGACGGAAAAGGCGATATGGTGAAAGAAGTGTCCGACGCCTGCCGTAAATATGGCTTGTTCTTTGGCGTTTATCTCTCGCCGTGGGACCGAAATTTTGCGCAATATGCAACGCCGGAATATATTACATATTACCGCAATCAACTTACGGAATTGCTTAGTAATTATGGAGAAATCTCCGAAGTCTGGTTTGATGGCGCAAATGGCGGCGACGGCTACTATGGAGGCGCCCGTGAGCGGCGGAAAATTGACAACCGCACCTATTACGACTGGCCAAACACACATGCCATCGTACGCAAACTGGCTCCGAAAGCGGTGATATTTAGCGATGCAGGGCCTGACATCCGTTGGTGTGGCAATGAAAGCGGCTTTGCCGGCGAAACGAACTGGAATACGATCAGCGTTGATACGCTTTACCCCGGTAAATCGAATATTACTAAGTTGTTGAATGCCGGTTCAGAAGACGGTACGTCCTGGTTGCCTGCCGAAGTTGACGTATCCATCCGTCCGGGGTGGTTCTATCATGCAGCGCAAGATGAGAAAGTCCGCACACCCGAAAATCTGCTTAAATTGTATCTCGAATCGGTGGGACGTGGCGCCAATCTGTTGCTTAACCTGCCTCCCGACAGGCGTGGGCTTATCCACGAAAACGACGTGAAGGCGTTGAAAGATTGGAAGAAATTAATAGATGCTACGTTTGCGAACAACCTGGCTGCCAATGCCAAAGCGTCGGCCAATACGTCCAGGGGTAAATCCAGACAATACGCGGCTGCCAACGTGACCGATGGCGACAAAGAAACGTACTGGGCGACCGATGATGCGGTGAAGTCGGGAAGTCTGGAGATTGATTTGGGTAAATCTCAAAAAATCAACTATATCCTGATTCAGGAATATATCAGGTTGGGGCAACGGGTGAAAACGTTCAGCGTGGATGTTTGGAAAGAGAATGCCTGGGTGAGCGTCGCTTCGGGTACAACCATCGGCCACAAACGGATTCTTCCGCTCGGCGCGGTGGAGGCGTCTAAAGTGCGCATCAATATCACCGACGCTAAAGCTTGTCCGTTGATTTCGACTGTGGAAGTATATTAAGTCGAATCTTGTAAAATGATTGCTGATTATGAGCTGTTTGAAGTTTAATTTCATCATTCTTGCAACCATTCTGTTTTCTTGTAAACAGGTGGAACCTCCGCTTCCTTATGGCGCAACTCCTTCCGAAGGTCAGTTGCAATGGCACGAAGTGGATTTTTATGGGATGATTTGTCTATCCACCATCACCTATACCGATCAGGAATGGGGCTATGGCGACGAGCCGGCTTCCATTTTCAATCCCGAGCAATTTGACGCCGGGCAAATGGTGGGCGTCATGAAAGAAGCCGGAATGAAAGGGGTGTTGGTGGTGGCAAAGCATCACGGAGGTTTCTGCCTTTGGCCTACCACTACTACGGATTATTCGGTGAAAAGTTCCCCTTGGCGGAACGGACAAGGCGATATGATACGCGAATTTGCAGATGCGGCACGTGAAGCCGGATTAAAGTTCGGCGTATATCTCTCGCCGTGGGACAGGAATGACCCTGCGTATGGAAAGCCTGAATATGTGGAACGTTACAGAGAGCAACTGCGTGAATTGCATACCCTTTATGGCGATATTTTCCTGTCATGGTTTGACGGAGCCAATGGTGGCGATGGATATTATGGCGGAGCGCGTGAAAGACGGGAGATTGACCGTTCCAGCTATTACGACTGGGACAATACATGGCAATTAGTGCGCGAGATGCAACCTCATTCGGCTATTTTTAGCGATATTGGCTGGGATGTACGCTGGGTCGGCAATGAAAAAGGGTTTGCCGGCGAGCCTTGTTGGGCGACTTATACCCCGGAAGCCCCGGATGGCGGCAAGCCCGGCTGTGGACATTGCAAATGGCAGGAAGGCGTCAACGGACACCGTAATGGCAAATACTGGATTCCTGCCGAATGTGACGTCCCTATCCGTCCGGGATGGTTTTATCATCAGTCGGAAGATCAGTACGTTAAATCTCCGGAAACACTTTTTGATTTGTATTTCATGTCGGTAGGGCGAGGAGCGGCTTTTGATATTGGATTAGCGCCTGACAAAAGCGGACAACTCTACACAAGCGATGTTGAATCGTTGAGAGGCTTAGGCAGGTTGCTCAAGGAAACTTTTTCCATAAACCTTGCCCAACAGGCGAAAATCAGTGTAAATCAGACGAGAGGTGAAAGCCGAAAATTTTCACCTTCCAACTTGATTGATCTTGATAAGAAGACATACTGGAGTACGAATGAAGAAGTTACAGATGGAGAAATTATGATTGAACTGCCTCGACCAACACGTTTCAATATTGTGTCACTGAGGGAATATTTGCCATTGGGACAGCGTATTGACAGTATTTTGGTAGAAGTTTTCGATGGAAAAGATTGGAGTTTGTTTGCAAAAGCATCGTCTGTTGGCGCACACCGCTTGTTACGTGGCGCACCGGTAGAAACGTCGAAAGTGCGTATATATACGTGGGGACCTGTTTGTCCGGCTTTATCGGAAGCGGGATTATATCTGGAACCTAAGCGGATGAATGTGCCTGTCATTTCACGTGACAGACAAGGGTTGGTTTCCGTCACAAATCTGAATCCCTATATGTCCGTGTATTACACGTTAGATGGCTCCGATCCGAAAGTTACTTCCGAAAAATATCTGCAACCGGTTGCTTTACCGGACGGTGGAACGCTCAAACTGAGAGCCTTTGATGGAAGTAATGCGAGCGAAATTATCCTGCACGAGTTCGGTATTGCCAAAGGAAAATGGGAAAGTCTGACAGTGCAACCTGCAGCAAATCGGGCATTCGATGAAAATCCTGCAACCGTTTGGATTGCAGAAGGAAAAGCAACACAGGAACTGTGTATTGATATAGGGAATTTGACGGATATTTCCACATTTATTTACACTCCTCCGGCTGATGGGACCACCGGTTTGGTGAATAAATACGAACTATACATTGCTTCCCGTTCCGGTCAATGGGGAAAAGCCGTAGCAGAAGGGGAATTTGGGAATATCCGCAACAATCCTTTGCCACAAACCATTCACTTTGAGAAGCCTGTCAATGGGAGATACATTCGTTTTGTCGCTAAGGCAACGGTAGATGACGCCCCAATGGCTGTCGCCGAAATAGATATTTTGAAAGCAAATAACCTGCAATGATTTACAAGTGATATGAATCGAATTTTTTTTATCTTTTGGGCGGCGTTTGCCGGCAGTTTGCTCAACGCTTGCCACACTGAAACCTCTCATCGTGATTGGTTAATCGACAACAGCGCCTTTGTTTCGACACTCGGCGTATCGCCCGACGGGAAAGACCTGACTCTTTCCAACGGATTGGTATCGAGAGTGTTTCGCATCATCCCGAATCTGGCTACCATTGGTTTTAACGACTTGTCAACCGGACATAATCACATCCGGGCTACCCGTCCCGAAGGCAGTTTGGTCATCGACGGCGTTCCCTTCAATATAGGCGGATTATCCGGTCAGCCGGTGCAA
>JAISJX010000318.1 GCA_031261145.1 Tannerella sp. | reverse complement strand
TGGTGATATTCCCCAAGTCTTTGGCGGCTTCGCCTTCGGCGAGGGTAACCTCTTTTTCCGTCGTGGTGTAACCGACGGCCGACAGGATTAATTTGTAAGAACCGGCTTTCAATTGAAGGGTAAACCGCCCTGCATCGTCAGACGCCTGCCGCGTGATAACCCGTGCACTGTCATTTTGCACCGTAATGGTCACATAAGGAATATCTTCGTTGGTCCCATCCACCTGGATGCGCCCTTTCACTTGAATATTCCCTTTTTCACTTTCAACGGCTTGTAAAGAGTAACCTCCTGTCATCAAGCAGATTACAATAAATACGATTTTTTTCATGTTTATCTTGTTTAGTTTTTCTCATTCATCCTTAGCCGAATAGAAATCGGAATTAATTTTATGTTTTTTATAGATGTCCCTTATCTTTTCCATCTCTTTTTCCGTTGCATTTTTCGTTTTGATAAGGATGAGGCCATCAGCGGCATCCGGCAGGGGGTTTTTGAACACGGAAATGTTTTCAATGGTGCTCCGATCAATGCTTCCCAGAGAAGTAACCAGCTCGCCGTCAACATAAATAAGCGGCTTTCCATCTATCTTTTGGGTGATACTGTTTATCACCTGTTCCGAGTCCATATCAAGGGCCAGGATATTATTATTGCCTGTATCAGCGGGTATGGAACCGTCTTCATTCGCGGGCGATGCCGTATTATCGTCACTTGTTACGCCTTGCAGACGGAATGTGATTGGAACAGTGAATCTTACGGCAACCGCTTTACCCCGTTGCCTGCCGGGTTTCCATTGCGGCATGGAGTAAATGAGGCGGACTGCCTCGCTGTCTAATGACGGATCAACGCTCCGGACAACCTTAACATCTGTAATTGCGCCGCTCGGATCGATTACAAAAGAGCACGTAACCCGCCCATGTACGCCGTTTGTTTGTGCTGTCACAGGATATTTGATATTTCCTGCAATATAGTTCATCATAGCTGTATTTCCTCCGGGAAATTCCGGCATCTCTTCTACGAGCATAAAGACATGTTCTTCGCCGGTATCAGATGATTGAACCGGCGCTTTCGCCGTTGCGGGAGGAGGGTTGTGCATCGCGCCATATCCTACGACAACCACTTCTTCTATGTTTTTCACTTCGCGTTTCAACGAAACGCTGACAGGTTTTGGCGTCTCTTTGTCTGTGCCGCTGAATACATATTGAGTGCTGTGGTATCCGACATAGCTGAATAAAATGCTGTCACCTTCACTGATTTGCAATGCAAATCGGCCATCCACATCACTGATAGTGCCAATCGTTTTCCCGATAATAACAATATTCACACCGGGTATGGGCTTTTTGTCACTTTCGTCCATAATGGCGCCGGTGATTACCGTTTTTTTCTGTTGGGCATAATCGCCGGTTTCATCGGGAAAAACAATCTTTTCGGGGAAGATTATCTTTTCTAAGGTTTTAGCGTTAACGATTCCGGAGCCGGATATCCGCTTTACCATCGCTCCGGCGTTATTGGCGCCTACAAACAGAAAAACCAAAGGCAGTAACAGTGTGTAAGCGATCAGTTTCATTTTAGGGGACTGTTTGGCATTTAACATCATGATACGCTCTTTTAGAGGTGATACATTGAATTGATTGACAATTGTTTTTTGTGCCGGATGATAAGCCAGCCGCAATAGATGATACTGATAACTTTTGGAATCGACGCCTTCTCTGACTACCTGGTAATCAACCAGAAATTCGAGATTGCGATGGATTTCGCCTTTCAGCATCCAAACCAGCGGATTAATCCAGCAGAAAGCGCAAACGATTTCGGACAGCAGAATATCCATCGAATGATGCTGGCGGGCGTGTACGCATTCGTGTACCAGTATCTCGTGCAACTCCCACGGTTTGTGCATCTCCGGATGGATAAAAATCCAGTGGAAAAACGAACACGGGGGGGTAGGGGGTTGCAGGCGGAAAACGGTTTTATTTTCTGTTTCCATTTTCTCGCAACGGATTCGCAACCAGCCGATTTTGAATAGATGAAAGACTAACCGGAGCAGTAAAATACCGGTTACGGCCAGATAGAATCCAAGCGCGTACTCTCCCAGTGAATAGGCTGGAGCGGCCGGGATGCCGGGCGCCGTCACGGTCAGTTCAGGCAGATAGTGCCCGTAGATAACCGCCGCCTCCGTCAATGTGGCGTTGTGCATGAACCACTGCGAAAAGTCAAGGAACGGATACGCCGCCGATAAGACGAGCATACTCAATAAGAGATGCCGCCGCAACGTGAAAAAGGTATCGCTCCGGTAACAGAGCCGGTAGATTAGGTAAAAGACAGCAATAGCCACGTTTACCTTTAGGAGGTAAATGAAGATTTCCATCGATGCGTCAGGTATTAGTCGTTATTTTCAATGATTTGGATAATATCCTTCAGTTCTTCAGCGGATATTTTTTCATCTTCGACGAAGAACGAAACCATTTCTTTGTACGAATTTTGAAAATAATTGCGGATAAATCCCGACATAAACTTGCGTTTGTACTCGCTCTCCCCGATAAGGGGAAAACAAAAGTTTGTTGTTCCGATATGGCGCATTTTCAGATACTTTTTCCGTTCCAGATTTTTGATAATCGATGCGAATGTCGTATAAGGCATTCGCGGCTGAGCGCTCCGTTCATGATAGTCACGAATGGTACCTTCCCCTTTTTGCCACACAATCAGCATGGCTGCTTCTTCCTGCGATGTCAACTTTTCCATAGTTTGTTATGTTTTTTACTATTTTTCTGCAAACATACGAAAAAATCGTATTCAATTAATTTCAGGTTGCATAAAAGATGTTATTTGAACGTTAATAATCAAAAAAGGGGAGGGATGACTATCCGTTTATCGTATTTCTATAAAACATAAATCAACGGAATTAGCGTGCAAAGATAATACATTTGTAAAAAAACCAAGGGATAGACCGTCCGGATTTATTATAAAACCAAAGGTTGTCATTTTCAAAAATCACTTGAAAAAGAATAATTTTTTTCTCATTATGCAACGATATTGAAAAAAAGTATTATTTTTGCACTGAAATTGAATAATAAATATCATGTTGGAACAGGATAATGTAAAAAAAGAAGAAGAGATACACGCGGATTTTGAGCACACCTATGTGACTTATTTTTCACGCATGGTTCGTTTTGCCGGTGAATACGTATGGTCGGAAGAAGACGCGAAAGACGTTGTGCAGGATGTGTTTACCGATCTGTGGGAAAAGCGGCACGTATATACGGACCGGATAAGTGTCACCGCCTTTATTTTCACCTCCATAAAAAACAAATGTATCGATTATTTGCGACACAGATTAAAGGTACGCGAGGCGGAAGATTTGATGCAGGAAGAATACCGGAGGGAGTCAAAGCTGAAATTTGATACCTTAGAAGCATTCAACCAAAGCATACTGACGGAAGAAGATGTGGAAAAAGTCATCCGTGAAGCCGCTGATAAATTGCCGGAGAAATGCCGTGAAATTTTCATCAAAAGTAAATTTGAAGGAAAAAAACAAAAAGAAATTGCCCTCGAACTGAATATTTCCGAAAACACGGTTGAGACCCAAATGGGCATAGCTTACACGAAGTTACGGGAAATATTAGAGGATTACCTGCCCCTGCTTTTATTCTTAATTTATTGGTAAAATAATTTTTTTCCCTTTTCCGTTTGGCGGATTTCCGTTTCTCATACGTATGCTATATAAAGGAGATAAAAAATGGACGAACAGATAAGGAAATATTTAGAGAACGAGCTAACCCTGAAAGAGCGGGTAGTGTTTTTGCGTGCGCTGGAATCCGACAAAGCCCTGAAAAAGGAGCTTATCGGTTACCTGCACCTGAGAACGCTCATCCGTTTTCTCCCACAGACGGCTGATCCGGCTGACGGGAAATCAAGTTTTCAGGCATTTATATGGGATAAGAGAAAGATTGTCCTGCGGAAGGTGATGCGTGAAGCGCTCAAATATGCAGCGATTGCTCTTTTTTTAATCGGCGGGACGTGGATGTTTTTCACGCATCAGCAGGAGTCGGAAGAGGTTGTGATGAATTCACTGTACGTTCCACCCGGACAGCGGGCATGCCTTTCGCTGCACGACGGCACGAAGGTATGGCTGAACGCCCAATCCACGCTGGAGTACCCCGCCAGATTCACAAAGAAGGAGCGCCGCGTTACGTTGACCGGCGAAGCGTTTTTTGACGTAAGCCCGACGAAAGAACATCCTTTTATTGTTTCGACCGGACAGTTGGAAATGAAAGTATTGGGTACACAATTCAACGTATATAGCTATGCGGATGCCGGTTACGTGTGTGCAAGCCTGTTGGAAGGATCGCTGAAAGTATATCGTCAGGGCATGGAAACCAAAAGTGTGACGCTCAAGCCGAATGAAGAAATCTATTATAATGGCGGCGAAATGAAGGCGAATCCGTTGAAAAATGCAAACAACTTTTTATGGAAAGATGGCATCTACAACTTTGAAAAAGAGACGTTAGCGGAGATTATCCAGAAGTTGGAACGTTATTACGACGTGCGGATTGAGGTAAAAGACCCGTCTATCCTGGCGTTAAGATACACGGCGAAATTCCGGCAACGGGACGGCCTCGACGAAATCCTCCGCCAGATACAGAAAACGCACCGGTTTAAAATTAAGAAAGATACGAATAATAATATCATTACATTGCTATAACTGTTTAATATTGTCGAACTATCTAAAACACAAATGCCTATGGAATAGAGAGAAGTGAAAAAATAGAAAAAAGAGAGAAAAAAGAGAGAAAGAAAAAAAGCCGGAAAATGCTGCTACATATTTCCGGCAGCGTTAAAAAGTAAACATTAGTTAAATAATAAGTATTCACAATTAACATGACAAAGATATGTATAAAAATCGATTGTTAACAAGGTTGTTCTGTCAAATGAATGGCCGTTATTTTAAAATTATGAGAGTTTCTGTTTTTTTAGTATTTGTTTGTGCCTTTCAGCTTTGGTCTGCCAATACGGAAGCCCAAAACGCCGTCATTCATATTTCGGCGAAAAATATATCCGTAGGCGCCCTTTTTGGTGAAATTGAGAAACAGACAGACTATTTGGTTGTGTATAAGACACAAGAAGTGGACGTCGATCGGAAGATTGACATCCCGTTTGAATCCGGAAAAGTTTCGGATTACATCAAAGCCGCGTTCGATCGTACGGATATTGGCTATGATTTTGAGAACAGGTACATCGTTCTGGCCCGGAAAAGCGTTTTGTTTCCGGCCGGGGAAAACGCCTCACAGCAAAATCCGGGGAAACGGATTACCGGCACGGTGGCCGACGCCACCGGCGAACCGGTGATCGGGGCGAATGTGATTGAGAAAGGTACGACGAACGGAAGTATTTCCGATGTGGACGGGAAATTCACGTTGAATGTATCGTCCGGCGCGGCCTTGGTCGTTTCCTACATCGGGTACGTCTCCCAGGAGATCGCCGTGGGGAATCAAACCCACTTGAGCATCACGCTGGCGGAAGACAATCAGGCCATTGACGAAGTGGTGGTAGTAGGTTACGGTACGCAGAAGAAGATTAATCTGACCGGTGCGATCCAGAGTGTTTCCAGCAGCGAATTGACAAGACGAAACGCCTCTAACGCCTCTGTCGCCCTGCAAGGATTAATACCGGGGGTATCGGTTGTGCAAACTTCCGGCCAGCCGGGAGCGGACGGGGCTACCATCGTTGTGCGGGGAACCGGATCCATCAATTCAGCGACCGGGCCTTTAGTATTGATTGACGGCGTGTCCGGAGACATGAATAATATCGACATGAATTCGATCGAATCCATCTCTGTGTTAAAGGATGCGGCTTCAGCTTCCATTTACGGGTCACGCGCCTCCAACGGGGTCATTCTAATCACCACCAAACGCTCGAAAGATGAAAAGGTGAGCATATCCTATAACGGGTATGCCGGATTCAATACCCCGACCGAACTGCCTGATCCGCTGGATGCTATCGGCTTCATGGAAGGGATAAACCTGGCACGGGCCAATGCAGACCAGCAGCCGCAATATTCGCAGGACTTGATTAACCAGTATAAAACATTGGGGCCGGATAACTTTAATCGTTATGAGGCGAACTGGAAAGGTGAGTTGCTCAAGCAAACCGCGCTCGTTCAGAATCATTCCGTGAGCTTGAGCGGCGGCTCCAAACGAATCAACTATTTTGCCAATGCCGGATATTATTTTCAGGACGGGCAAATAGACCATAATTCGTATAAGCGGATGACACTGCGAATCAATACGGATGCCCGGCTAACCGACTGGCTGAAATTGGGCGTTGATGTGAATATACGTCAATCCAAGGAAATAAGACCCAGCCAGGGCGCCCCTTCCAGCCTGATTAATCAGGCCATTACTTTCAGTCCGGTATTTTCCGCCATCAACAATGACGGGACATGGGGATTCGGGCAAAACGGACATAACCCGATTGCCATCGTCAGGGAAGGAGGTCTCCGGGATGCTACCACGCCGGAATTAGGCGTCAAAGGATTCATGCAATTGAACCCCTTTAAAGGATTCGAGGTATTGACAAGTTACAGCAGCCGGAGGGTGGAACAGCGAATCAGTACGTTCGTAAGAGCCTACGACACGTATGAAGGCGGAGCGTACAAAACGACGAATCCGGCCAGCGGACATACACGAGCCGAAGCATGGAATCAACTGATGGTAAATCAGTTCAATCTGCAAGCCTTTTACGAGAAAACCCTGGCGAATCATTATCTGAAAATTCTTGCC
>JAISJX010000311.1 GCA_031261145.1 Tannerella sp. | reverse complement strand
CATTGGTCTTCTGCACTTTGGACGAACCGACTTTGATAAATTCGCCGCTCTCCAGCACGCGAAGCAATCGCGCCTGCGTCGGTGTGGGCAATTCTCCCACTTCGTCCAGAAAGATGGTTCCGCCGTTCGCCACCTCAAAATACCCTTTACGATCGGCTAAAGCTCCTGTAAACGAACCTTTTTCGTGTCCAAACAACTCGGAGTCAATCGTTCCTTCGGGGATAGCTCCGCAGTTTACGGCGATGTATGGACCGTGTTTGCGCAAACTGTTCTGGTGAATAATCTGGGGAAATGATTCTTTTCCCACGCCGCTTTCTCCCGTGATTAACACGGACAAGTCGGTCGGTGCAACCTGAAGGGCTACATCAATGGCGCGATTCAGCGAGGGATTGTTACCGATAATCCCGAAACGCTGCTTTGCTTGTTGTATTTCATTCGTTGTTGTCATTCTAACTGTAATTTTTTCAGTTCACCTGACAAAATTACAAATTCTGTCGCATAAATACAAAAAAACAGACAAATTTATTCAGAACAATTTTTCTACGTGGACAGATAAGTCGTTTTTGAGAGCGTTACATCGTTGTAAACAATGTGGAGATTGTTTAAAAGTTTGTTGCTCTTTTCTTTATTAATGAGGGAGATCATGCTTCTGGGCGTTCGGCCTTCCCGCACTACATATAATATAAGGTCGGCGTATTCGGAAATCGTCAGCACATCCGGGAAAAGTCCGAGCGGCGAGGCGTCCAGAAAGATATAATCATACATTCCCTTTATCTCGCCAATGAACTGTTTGGTAGTGCGGTTCATCAGTAATTCGTTGGGATTCGTGGGAATAGCGCCGGTTTTCAGAATGTGCAGGTTCGGATACGCATCAATATATTCTACCAAGTCCTGCCAGTGCACATTGCCTTCCGTAAGATATTGAGTCAGTCCCTGTTCTATTTCCGACGACAGATATTGGGTCAGGTTCGGCTTTCGCAGATTGGTATCGACCAATAACACAGATTTGCCAAGCAGGGAAAAAGCAATAGCCAGATTGAGACTGATATACGATTTCCCTTCGTCTTCGATAGAGGATGTGACGAGAACTAATTTATTGTCCTGATGATTGAAATAATAGTCAATATTGTTTCGTAACACCCTGAATAACTCTGCGGAAGGCGATGCGCTTTCGGCCATCACAATCGGATTCGGGTCGGGATTGCTGCAAATTTCTCCGATAATATCCACTTGGGTACGTTGTTTGAGATCAATCCGGTCGCCGATTGTTTTCCGGAAAAAGTCTTTCAGGAAGATAACAAGCAACGGGACAATCATGCCAAGAAGCAGAAACAGAAGGAGATTTGTTTTCGTTCGCGGTAAAATCTGCACGCCGTTGGAGGGTGAGACGATAATTTTCGCTTTCTGGGGCGCTGCCACCATTGCGATATTAGCCTCTTCCCGCTTCTGCATCAGGAAGGCAGTCAGGTTTTCGGCTGTTTGCTTTTGCTTCTCTTTATCAGACAGGTTGTCCTGCTGGGGAAGTTCGATACGCGCCGGAACAGCCGGCAAATCCTGATCATAAATAACGGTCGGCTGTTTGTAAGAGTCTGAAATCGTGGATTGAAGAGTCGCTCTTTCGCTTTGGATAGATTTTAAAATCTGTTGTTTTACCCTTCTCTGCTCATCCCGGACACGAGTACGAGCCGATTCATCGCTTGCCGTGTTTTTGAGCCGCTCATACGTGATGATTTTGTCGTTGTAATCGGAAATGGCTTGCGAGAGGGACTGTTTTTTGACGCCCACATTGGGAATCAGGCTTCCGTCATTTTCCGTAAGGTACTGTTCAACCATCGCAAGGACACGCAGTTGCGTTTCTGCATCTATCCGTTGTTTGGTTTGCTGCATATAGATGCGGGTGGATTGCTCGGACGGTTTTTTATTGCTTTTGGATTTAATGGCGGCCGCCGGCTGTCTTACCTGCACGTATTTCAGGGAGGCCAGTTCTGTTAAAAGTTCTTTCAAACGCTCATCAATAAAGGCGGATGTGTTGGCGGCCTCCGATTTTTTCTCTTTGACGGCATCCTCGTTGTATTGGCGGATAAGTTCTTCTAAAACAGCCGCGCCTTTATCTATGTTATTCGACTGAATATCAATCCTGAGTGCGGATGACAGCTTGGAAGGCGGAAAGACGTTCAATTTTTTGGATAACTCATTGGCCGCATCCGAAATGGATTTAATACCTACATAATACGTATTAGACTGGTTCGTATGCCCGGTTAGCTCGACGGACAAGGTTCCGAGGTCGTGAGGCAGGGTAACCGTAGCAGGCAGTTCTTTCAACTGTATCTGGAACGTGACATCTTTGCGCTTGCGACAGACGCCATCGATGACGTACAGCGAATTGCCTTTCCGGATCAACACGTCCATTTCGGGCGCCGTCGCTTCGTTGGTCGGCGAAAAAGAGACCCGATAGGGTGAATCCCTGTATAAATAGGAATGACGACCGAAAATATTTTTGGTTGAATAGTTTACGTTGAGATGAAGCGAATCAACGACCGACTTTATCAGATCGTACGAAGACAGGATGATTATTTCATTGGCGAGATGATTCGTTGCAGGCGTTTCGACCTTTGCATCAGGGTTTTCTTTCGATAAGGAGGTTTCCTGACTGAGTATCATCGCAAAGAGCGAAACACGGTATTCTATCTTCGACATAAAGTTATAAATCACCCCTATACATAAAAAGACAAGTACAGACACAACGATCCGTTTCCAATACCGGGTGTATCTTGGAAATCTGTCTGATATTGCAATTTTTTCCTTATCCTGACCTTTACGCATAGCTGTCCTTATCGAAATAATTTACAAAGATAAGATAAAAACATTTTTTTGCACGATGAAACGCGACTAATTGTATGTTTTTAACATCAGGAAGTCGATTTTTTCCGAATAAAGCCTTCTTTTTGCAGCTACCCATTTAGACGGATTTGATTTTGTTATGGATAATTCAGCATTCTCAATTCTCAATTCTCAAAGCGGTACGTTCCGGAAGCGATTTCCACTACCGTACAATCCTTTTTTTCGCCGATATACGTTACGCCCTTCGCCTTTTCCAACGAAACGCCGGATTCACTGACCGGACGATGATTCCGGTTCGGCAGGAAGACGGTTGCCGTGGTGTTTGGCGGAATCGTTACCGTGAGGTCAAAACGATTCGGCGATTGCTTCCATTCCGAGCGGACGGTTCCATAGAGCGACTCGTAGGACACCGTGCAATACGTAAGTTCGTCCACCGGTTGCGGCGTAATCAGCAGATGCTTCATACCCGGCCGGTTTTCGTCAAAGCGGATACCGGCTACCGAACGGTACAACCACGCAACAACGCTCCCGAACATCGGATGGTCACGCGAGGCGCGCCCATTCCACTGTTCCCACAAACACGACCAGGCATCGTCTAACAAATAGCCGAAACCGGGCGCTGTCCGCTGATTCATCAGCCGGTAGGCGATGTCTGCACGACCATTCTCCGTCAGCGCTTTCAATAATAACGGCGTGGCGAGAATGCCGGTGTCGAAATGGTATTGAAGCGATTCCAACTGCTCCAGCAACGCTTGCAGGACGGCTTCCTTCCCGCCCTCCGGCGTCATGCCGAAAGCCAGTGGAAATACGTTGGCGCCTTGCCTGTTCTCCCAATAGCTATGGGTTGCCGGGTCGAAGAAAACACGGTTGAAATCCGACCGGATACGGGCGGCCAATTCCGTAAAATACGCGCGGTCGGTCTCATGACCCGTCACATCGGCGATTTTGGACATCAGGTCGGCTGAGTGATAATAGTAGGCCGTGTTCACTAACGGTTCGGGCAGTTCCACCCTGCCCGGCGTACACCAGTCGCCCAGACACCAGCCGTTGGGTTCTTCCCTGACAACGATACCCCGCTCGTCGGTTCGCGTGCCAAGGTATTCCACCCATTGCTTCATGCCCTGATAATGCTGTTCCAGCAAGGCCGTGTCGCCATACTGGCAATAATACGCCCAGGGCATGATGAGGTAGGCCGACCCCCAGGCAGGCCCACCACCACCACCGGCAAAAGGCGCCGTATGAGGTACGTATCCTGTCCGCTTGTTCCGCGCATCGTCCATGTCGTCGAACCATTTGCGGTAAAACCGGGTCATGTCGAACGACCACAGGGCGCTTTCCACCGCCACCTCTCCGTCTCCCGTATAGGCCAGCCGTTCCCGGTGCGGGCAGTCGCTGCTGATGCTTCCGTGGAAATTACCCTTTTGGGTAAGCAGGTAGGAAGCATTTATCCTGTTGAATAATTCATTGGAACATTCAAAGTGTCCTGTCTCCGCCGGGTCGGTGTTTACGACTTTGACCACGAGGCTTTCCGGCTTCATTTCGACGTCCCGCGTAATGACCCGGACGGTACGGAAAGCGTGCCACGTGAAGCGGGGTTCCCACTGCTCCACTGCGCCGCCTTTCAGGATATAAGTGTCGGATTGTCCGAAATCGTCGCCTTCTTCTCCGACGAAACGGAGTTCGATTTTGTCTCCGGCCTTCCCTTGAACCGTGATTCCGGCCCATCCTGAAATCATTTCGGAAAGGGTATAGAGGTAAGTTGAATCATTGATACGTCCGTTAAATTCGGGCTTCAGGAGGCGGGTCACTTTGTCGAAAGGCGCTAATTGAGCGCGGAGTTGCCCTGTCGGCG
>JAISJX010000250.1 GCA_031261145.1 Tannerella sp. | reverse complement strand
GTTTCTTCCAGCATGGGTTGTAACGGCGCCATTACATCGTAAATAAAATAAGCGCACATCATGGTGATAGAGATGATTGCTAATACACTCCAACGCGCTAAAGGAGAGTCACTGAGTTTTCTTTGCAAAGTTTGATTCATTTTTGTATTGTGCTACTGTTAAATATGTTATTTCCCTGTTTTACGAAAAACCAACCGGCAAATTATAGCCCGATTTCCATAAAACGCACAAAGTTAAGAATAAAAATGGAAAAACACATCTTTAGATGACTTTTGGAATCATTAAATTAAGGAATTATGTGAATTTTGGAATTGCATCCGCTACGACAAAGGTGCTTCCGCCGATGAAAATCAAATCATCGGGTTGCGCGTCATTCAGGGCGGATTGAACGGCTTCGGCTACGGTCCGGTAGCTGTTTCCGGTGAGGGCGTGTTGCTGCGCCATTGCTGCAAACTTTTTCACCGGCAACGCACGGCTGTCGGAAGCCTGTGTAAAGTAATACACAGCCTTTTGCGGCATCAGTGAAAGCACGGCGTGAATATCCTTGTCGCTGACCATGCCGACAACCATCCGGAGGGTTGGATGATGTTCTGCGGTCTGTTCCAGATGAAGTTTCAACTTTTCCCAAGCGCCTTCGTTATGTCCTGTGTCACAGATTACGAGCGGTTTCTTTTGCAGGGTTTGCCAGCGTCCCATCAGGCCGGTGAGTTCGATCACATGTTCAAAAGCGTATCCGACGTCTTTCTTGGGTATTTTCAAGCCCATACGTCTCAGCATGCGTATGGCCGTCAGCACGGTTTGTGCGTTTTCCAATTGAGCCATCCCTCCCAATTCGCCGGTGAAATAGCCATAACCGGAAGAGGTAAACGCCCATTTCCCATCGTTTCCCAGTTTTGAGTTGATAAGCGTTTGTTCTTTTTCGGCGAAATAAACAGGCGATTTCATCGTTGCGGCTTTATCTATAAAAACCTGATAGACGCTTTTATCCTGTATTTCGCCGATTACGACCGGAACGCCCGGTTTGATAATACCGGCTTTTTCTTCGGCTATCCGGTTGAGCGTTTTTCCTAAATATTGGGTATGGTCGAGGCTGATATTGGTAATGATACTTAATATCGGACGGATGATGTTTGTACTGTCCAACCGGCCGCCCAAGCCTGTTTCAATCACGGCAATATCCACTTTTTTGTGCCGGAAAAACTCAAAGGCGAGGCTGGATGTCAGTTCAAAAAAAGACGGTCGAATCGTGTTGATGGCCGATTGGTGTCTTTTGACGAAATCCACGAGGTAGTGTTTGGGCATTTTCCGCCCGTTCATGCGGATACGCTCGCAAAAGTCCACCAAATGCGGGGAGGTATATAATCCCACTTTGAAGTTCGCTTCCCTTAATATGGCGGCAAGCAAGTGTGCTACAGAGCCTTTTCCGTTTGTACCCGCAACATGGATAGTCTGATAACTCCGGTGTGGATTATCCATTTGGTCGTCCAACGCCATGCTGCGCTCCAATCCGGGTTTGTACGCAACGGCGCCCACCTGATGAAATGCAGGCGTACAGGAATATAAATAATTTAGCGTTTCTTCGTATGTCATATTTTTCATATTTTTCAAATGACATGTAAAAGTAGGTATTTTTTTGATACGTTGTTCCTGTTTTTGAAAAAAAACAGGAAAAAAATTGAGGAATGGCGGTCGTGCGATTTTTATTTTTCGTATGATGATTATTTTTTTTCAAATTTGTACGTGAATGTACCCATTTTTTTGTTATTTTTGCCCATGATAATTGTTTGTTATTTTGCAATGAAAAATTTGACAGACTATTTATTTGATATAAAGAATATTGATGAAGAACGTGTAATTTAAAGGCAAGCGTATGAGCAAGAAGAATTTTGTATTAGACACAAATGTAATCCTTCATGATTACAATTGTTTGAAAAACTTTGAGGAGAATGATATTTATCTCCCCATCGCCGTGTTGGAAGAGCTGGATAAATTTAAAAAAGGCAGTAGTCAGTTGAATTATAATGCCCGTGAGTTTATCCGTGAGTTAGACGCGCTTACGGCTGATGATTTTAAATTGAAAGGCACTGCTTTGGGCAAGGGCAAGGGAACGCTTTATGTGGTGACCGATACTGTCTATCCGAAAGAAGTGGCGGCGGCGTTTATAGAACGTATTCCGGACCATCGTATCCTCGGATGCGCCTATTCCTTAGCCAAAGAAAATCCATCCATAAAAACCGTGTTGGTGACGAAAGATGTCAATCTTCGGATGAAAGCGCGGGCGTTAGGTCTTTTTGTGGAAGATTATACTACGGATAAAGTCCGGGATATTGATTCTTTTGAAGATACGCAAAAGACGTATGAAGATATTGATGCCGATTTAATCGACCGGATTTATTCTTCTCCCGATGGAATCGATGTGTCGGAGTTGGATTTTCAGGAGAAATTGGCGCCCAATGCCTGTTTTATCCTGAAAAGCAATCGCAACAGTGTGTTGGCGCGGTATAGTTCGTTTAGCGATAAGGTGAAAAAGATTGCGAAAGGCATGAATTTCGGCATTCAGCCGCGTAATGCGGAACAGAGTTTCGCCTTTGATATTTTGAACGACCCGGATATCAAGCTGGTTGGGATTACGGGAAAGGCCGGAACGGGAAAAACGCTGTTGGCATTAGCCTCTGCGCTGAAACAGGCGGGCATTTATAAACAGATTCTGCTGGCGCGTCCCATTGTTTCGTTGGCGAATAAGGACATCGGATTCCTTCCGGGAACGGAAAAAGAGAAAGTCGCTCCTTATATGCAGCCGCTGTTTGACAATCTGAATGTGATTAAGGGGCAATTTTCAGACAATAGCCCGGAAGTTCGCCAACTTGGAGAGCTTCAGAAGAATAACCGGTTGATAATCGAAGCGTTAGCATTCATTCGCGGAAGAAGCCTTTCGGACACTTTTTGTATTGTGGACGAAGCGCAAAACCTGACTCCGCACGAGATAAAAACCATCGTCACCCGTACCGGGGATGGGACAAAGATGGTTTTTACGGGTGATATACAGCAAATTGATTCGCCTTACTTAGATGCGGAAAGCAACGGATTGGCTTATTTGATTGACCGGATGAGGGGACAGTCATTGTTTGCCCATGTCAATTTATTGAAGGGCGAACGGAGCGAATTGGCGGAACTGGCGGCCAATTTGTTGTAAACAGTTGTGATTTAGATAAACGTGAAAGTTTTTTTTAATTATTAATTATATAAAATGGTATCATTATGAACGATTATTACTATCTGAATGGGAACAACAAAGTAGGCCCATTCTCGTTGGATTCACTGAAGGGTCAGCCAATAACTCCCGCTACATTGGTGTGGAACAGTACTTTGCCGGATTGGGTAGAAGCCGGTTCATTAGCGGAATTAAAGGATTTCTTTGTCTCGGCGGCAGCATCGGCTCCAGCGCCACCCACGCCTGTGCAACAAGTTCCTTACAATGCCGGAGGAAATACGTACAACAACAACTATGGTAATTCCGGCCAACCTCCGATGCCGGATAATTACTTGGTTTGGGCTATTTTGACAACAGTGCTTTGTTGCTTGCCGTTAGGTATCGTATCAATCATTAATTCGAGTAAAGTGTCTTCTTTGTATGCTATCGGTGATTATGCCGGTGCACAAAGCGCCTCAGAATCCGCAAAGAAATGGGCGATATGGAGCGCGATTATTGGGCCAATACTGTATATCATTTTCGTAATTATATACGTTGTAGTTATTGCAGCAGCAGTGGGCGCCGGAGCATTTTCGGGCTTATAATAAAAAGAGAGATTTTCTGTATAGCGCCTCTTGAAAAAGAGCGCTATACGGATTTTTTTAAGGGACAATAGAACAGGGCGGGGCAGGTGTTGAGTTTTTATTGCCACGGACGCCGGAATTGCTCTATACATTTATTATTAATATGCGTCAAACGTTATCAAGAAAGAAAATCATTCTGTATCTCTGCCTCACCATAGGATTGATTGCCGGAAGTGTAATCTATTTCAGATACAATCCTGAAGGTTCGATGCTCTTTCCCAAATGTCCGTTTCTGTTGCTTACCGGTTTGAAGTGTCCGGGATGCGGTTCCCAGCGGGCAATCCATGCCTTGCTTCATTTGGATATCGGTGCGGCGTTCTGCTATAATGCTTTTCTTGTCATTTCTATACCGTACGTCATTTTATTGCTTGCAGGCAAGGCTGTTCAGTTTTTTACATCCAACTCGGATTTTGCATTCCAAATCCAGCGACCGGCGATTATCTGGAGCTATTTTGCGTTTACGATGCTCTTTTGGATTTCGCGGAATGTTTTTGGTTTCTAATAATTATTGCGGAAACAAGAGATATTCCCGGCAAAGAAAGTTTTAAAAAAAATACTGTAAAAAATAACTTTTTCATACCGTTCTATGTCTTATGTTTTCATTGTAGAAAAATATCATCCAACCGAGATGCAAAAGTAAGAAAAAACATCCGCATTTTTCAAGTATTTTTTTGTGAATACCAAACAAATCACTACTTTTGTCGTAGAAATAACAGTCATGGCAAAGAAAACAAACGCAAAAGCCCTTACCGAT
>JAISJX010000213.1 GCA_031261145.1 Tannerella sp. | reverse complement strand
GTCGGTAGAGATGATGGATTCGGCCAATTGCATATCAATCAGCATTTCCGTCATTTTCTTTTCCGGAATAATCCCTTTAGGAACCTTGCTGCATGAAACGAAAAATGTCAGTAAAAACAGAACGGTTCCGGCTTTTAAAAACAGCCTGCGGAGCATATCCGGCATGTAAATTCTATTTCGCAAAACTTTTAGATAGTGTTCGTCGATAAAACAAAACCAGGATAAATACGCCGACGCAAACACATGAGTCTGCCAAGTTAAAAATCGGACGGAAGAATACAAATTCATGTCCTCCCCATACAGGGAACCATTCGGGTAAAACGGTTTGTATCAATGGAAAATACAACATATCCACTACTTTGCCGTACAACAGGGTGGCATAGCCGCCGCCTTCGGGGAAAAACGTTGCGATTTGTCCATAGCTGTGGTCGAAAATGACCCCGTAAAACACACAATCGATGATATTCCCCAAAGCTCCTGCAAAAATCATGGCAATACAAACGATATAGCCGAACGAAAAGTGACGCTTCACCAACATAACTAAATAGCAGGCTATTACTGTGACAGCCAAAATCCTGAATGCGGATAACATCCATTTGGGCAATATTTCCAGGCCAAACGCCATCCCCGGATTTTCCGTAAAATAGAGTTGAAACCATGGACAGATATGGATACTTTCATTCAACTGCATGTTCGTTTTGATCCATATCTTCAACGCCTGATCCAACAACAGGAGCAAGAAGATTATTACGACAATTCCCCAACTTTTTTTACTCTTCATCGACATATTTATTTATACATAAAACCACACCCTTACACTTTTGTGCATGGGAAAAATCCGGAAAGCGGCGTTTTTTGTTATTTCACGCCGTTCTGCTTCGCCTCGATACTCAGAGTAGCGTGAGGCACAGCCCGTAGCCTTTCTTTTGTAATCAGCAAACCTGTTTCGCGACAAATGCCATACGTTTTGTTTTCGATACGAATCAGAGCCGCCTGCAGGTTCTGGATAAATTTCATCTGGCGTTGCGCCAAACGTCCCGCTTCTTCTTTTGATAACGTAGCGGCGCCCTCTTCCAATACTTTAAACGTGGGCGACGTATCGGAAACATCGTTCCCGTCCGAATTGGTCAGTCCGGCTCGCAATTGCTCATAGTCTTTTTTGGCAACATCTAATTTTTCCAGTATGATTACACGGAACTCTTCCAACTCTGCATCTGAATATTTCGTCTTCTCTGCCATAATATATTATCTGTTAAATATTTATTTTTTCTGTTTTCAGCGCCCAAATATACGACATTTATTTGAAATACGTATTACTTTTTTCCTATTTTCACATAGAGTTTAAAATCCTCAAAATCAAAAAGCGTTCCATCCGCCACTGTGTCCGCAATATCAATCGAAACAGCCAGCACCTGATTGGCCACGTACGCTTTGTGGGTTTCAAGCGCGGCGTTCATCTCTTTGGATGAACTGAGGGTCACTGCAATCTTGTCCGTAATCTCGAACCCGCTGTTTTTCCGCAGGTTCTGAATCCGGTTCACCAATTCACGCGCCAAACCTTCCCTGACCAAATCGTCCGTCAGGGTGATGTCCAATGCGATGGTCAGGCGGCCTTCGTTGGCTACCAGCCAGCCCGGAATGTCCTCGGAGATGATTTCCACGTCGGCCAGCTCAATCACGCTTTTCTGTCCCTCAATGTCGAACGAGAACGTCCCTTCCGCCTCAAACGCTGCAATTTCTTTTTGTGTCATCGCCTGGATGGCAGCCGCCAATTGCTTCATAATCTTGCCATAGCGCGGGCCTAACTTTTTAAAGTCGGGCTTGATTTTCTTCACAAGCATCCCTTCCGCATTATCGACAAAATTCAGGGACTTCACATTCACTTCGTTCAGAATCAAACTCTTTACAGCCTCTATACTTTCTTTCTGATGGTTATCCACAACCGGAACCATTATGGCCTGAAGCGGCTGGCGCACTTTCATATTCACCTTCCGCCGGAGCGCCAACACCATCGACGAAATATCCTGCGCCATCTGCATCCGCTCTTCCAGCAAAGTATCAATAAATACTTCCTGATAGACAGGGAAGTCCGCCAGATGCACGGATTCCGCTTCTTCGCGACCGGTGACGCGCACCAAATCCAGATAGAGTTGGTCGGCATAAAACGGCGCAATCGGTGCAATCAATTTACTAATCGTCTCTAAACAAGTATATAAAGTCTGGTACGCCGATAATTTATCAGGCGTCATGCCGCCACCCCAAAAACGACGGCGGTTTAAGCGTACATACCAGTTACTCAGGTTGTCATTCACAAAATCAGAGATGGCGCGGCCTGCACGGGTAGGCTCGTAAGTTGCGTAGAACTCGTCCACATCCTTTATCAGCGAATTGAGCAACGACAGAATCCACCGGTCAATCTCCGGGCGGTCTTTCATCGCAATATCCGCTTCTTTGTACGTAAATCCGTCCACATTCGCGTAAAGCGCAAAGAACGAGTACGTATTATATAATGTACCGAAGAATTTACGGCGCACATCCTCAATGCCATCCAGATCGAATTTGAGGTTATCCCACGGACTGGCATTGGTAATCATATACCAACGCAACGGATCGGAGCCATGGGCGGCAATCGTTGAGAACGGATTGACGGCATTGCCTAAGCGTTTGGACATCTTATTGCCGTTTTTGTCGAGTACCAAACCGGTCGAAACCACGTTTTTGAATGCGACGGAATCTTTGACCATCGCGCTAATCGCATGAAGCGTGAAAAACCATCCGCGTGTTTGGTCAACACCTTCGGAAATAAAGTCGGCTGGATAGAACGCTTTACTGTCCACCAACTCCCGGTTTTCAAACGGATAATGCAACTGCGCAAACGGCATGGCGCCCGAATCAAACCAGACGTCAATCAGGTCAGCCTCGCGCTTCATCGGTTTACCGCTACCCGAAACAAGCACAACCTCATCCACGTATGGACGATGCAAATCAATTTTATCATAATTCCCGGACGTATATTCGCCCGGACGGAAGCCTTTTTCCCGGTAAGGATTACTTGTCATAAATCCGGCGGCTACCGCTTTTTCTATCTCATTATAAAGTTCTTCGACCGAACCGATACATTTCTCTTCCGAGCCGTCGTCCGTCCGCCAGATAGGCAACGGCGTACCCCAGTAGCGGGTGCGGCTCAAGTTCCAGTCCTGCAGGTTCTCCAACCATTTGCCGAAACGGCCGGCGCCGGTGCTTTGCGGTTTCCAGTTAATCGTATTATTCAGTTCGATCAACCGTTCGCGGCAAGCCGTTGAGCGGATAAACCAACTATCTAACGGATAGTAAAGTATCGGCTTATCTGTCCGCCAGCAATGGGGATAGTTATGTACATGCTTTTCGATTTTAAACGCCAGTCCCTGCTGCTTCAGCATGACGCACAGGTCAATATCCAAGGTCGAGTCCGGACTTTCCGGTTCGGGATTATATTCGTTTTTCACATAACGACCGGCATATTCCCTGTAAAGAGAAACATTCGCATTGGCCTGCAAATAAGCCTCGTCCAAGTCCTCCAAGCGATAGAACCGTCCCTGCAAATCGACGGCGGGACGAAGATTCCCGTTCCTGTCAATCAACTGGAGCGGCGGAACGTTGAAATTCTTTGCGACACGGGCGTCGTCCGCGCCAAAAGTAGGCGCTGTATGCACAATTCCCGTACCGTCTTCCGTCGTCACAAAATCGCCTGAAATCACGCGGAAGGCGCCTTCACCGGGATTGAACCACGGAATCAGTTGCTCGTATTCCATGCCCACCAAATCGGCGCCGGCATAGTTAGCTACTACCTTGTACGGGATTAACTTATCGCCCGGTTTATAATCTTCCAAAGGCAATCCTCCGGCTTCGGGCTTGAAATGCGCTTTCACCAAATCTTCGGCAAGCGTCACCGTTACCGGCTCGCCCGTATAAGCATTGTAGGTTTGTACGGCGACATATTGGATTTTAGACCCGACGCAAAGGGCGGTATTCGAGGGCAATGTCCACGGCGTTGTCGTCCATGCGATAAAGTAGGGACTCCCCCACTCCATCATTTCTTTGCGTGGGTTTTTTATTTTGAACATGGCCACCACAGTCGTATCTTTCACATCGCGATAGCAACCCGGCTGGTTCAGTTCGTGGGTGCTCAAACCCGTTCCCGCCGCCGGCGAGTAGGGCTGAATCGTGTAACCTTTATATAATAAACCTTTCTTATACAATTCTTTCAGCAGATACCAGAGCGTTTCGATGTAACGGTTATCGTACGTGATATACGGGTCGTCCATATCCACCCAATAGCCCATTTGCTGGGTCAGGTCTTCCCATTCCTTCGTGAATTTCATCACATTTTTCCGGCACTCCTTGTTATAATCGGATACGGAAATCGTTTTTCCGATGTCTTCCTTCGTGATACCCAACGCTTTTTCCACGCCAAGCTCCACCGGCAGGCCGTGCGTATCCCAACCGGCTTTCCGCTCCACCAAGTAGCCTTTCATCGTCTTGTAACGGCAAAAAATATCCTTAATCGAACGGGCAATCACATGATGAATCCCCGGCATCCCATTGGCCGAAGGCGGGCCTTCATAAAACACGAATGCAGGGCATCCCTCACGGATGTCCAGACTTTTCCGAAAGATGTTCCCTTCTTTCCACTTCTCCAGCACCTTTTTATTGACATCCGACAAGTCGAACGTGTCATATTCTGCAAACCGATTTACCATAGCACCTTTTTCACTCATTAAAAAAACGCTGCAAAGATAATCTTTTTTTTCCAACTAACAATTAACTATGAATAATGAACCGCATCAGGCGGATTTGTAATCCGGCAAATATATAATCCGATCCGGTGTTCGGACGAGATTCTATCTCGGACAGTCTATCCTCTGAGGCTCTATCTCAGGACAACGGACAAGTTGAACCTGTCTGGATAGAAGGAACGAAGTATGAACCTCATCCTAACGTGGGGGATATATGAATTCTTAGAACTTACCATTCGGCGGGCGACGGTAGATTCTACGAGGCGAGTTTTTTTTCATGCCCTTAAATGCCTTGAAAATCATTGCTGAATCACTCATATTTCGTGCATTTTCAGCATCATAGACATAGATTGTATCTTGTTCTACCCGGTAAGCAAAATACCAACCTGTATCCCTTGAATAATCCACCTGATAATCCAGCCATCGTTGAATAATAGTGTTATTCTTTTTGTATAATTGTGTTCCTACTTTGGCTAATTCTTTTTCTACTTTTTTATAGTCGTTAAAAGCATCAGTATATGAATAAGTGTTTGGGTATTTTAATCTTGCATTATTATAAAACTGTTGAATCCTATAATAAACCCTGTCTCTTACTATTACTTCCATTTTGATTCAATAGTTCTTCTACTTTATTTAGCCCTTCAATCCATAGTTTTCCACATTCTTCAATTGTCAACCATCCCCCATTATTGATGGTTTCTTCACTGAAAACAGTTCTTATTTCTCCATTTTCAATAATGACTTTATTTCCGGATAATTCTTTTACATCACTCATAATCATTCAATTTTATATATTTCCACTAACATGTGTTTGAAATGGGCGATTATTTCAGCCTGTCGCATTTTTTCAAAAGCACAATCAATAATGACAAATCACAACACAAAGATAGTACTTTTGTTTTTGATTATCCAAATTTTTCCGGTAAAAGATACTTACCGACCTACCAATGACGGGCGCACACACAAGTGCGCCCCTACAACCACCGCATCAGGCGGATTTGCTTTCCAATCAACGCCGCGCAATGCAGTGTTCGGCCGAGATTCCATCTCAGTTAATTATACACTGTCTGTTATATAATGTAACGGATTACTAAATCCGCCCAAAATCCACGCCTTTTCTTGCCATAAATCACAAAAAACATTAATAGCAAAGATTTTTCTCATAAAACTTTATGCTTAACTAAAAAATACTATCTATTTTTGCAGACTATAAAAAATGCTTAAATTATGGCTCTTTTTTTACATATTGGGACTTTAATCATTCATGACGACCAACATTTGGCCGTGCGCAACTATGTGTTAAATAGAGAAGTATATCCGGCGACGCTTATAATTTTCAATTCTAAATTTTTAATTAT
>JAISJX010000154.1 GCA_031261145.1 Tannerella sp. | reverse complement strand
TTTGTGATTAATGATGACCGTTTCAAACAAGGCAATAAATTTGATGAGGCGTATTTCAAGGAAATGCTTGAGCGTATCCGTGAAATCCGGTTGTCTGAACGACGTATCTATTTGAAAATAACGGATATTTTCGCCCTTGCTTCCGATTACGATAAAAACAGCGTTATCGCACGGCATTTTTTCGCTTTTATTCAAAATCAACTGCATTTTGCCATTACGGGTGGAACTGCTGCCGAAATTATCTACCATCGCGCCGACAAATCCAAAGAGACGATGGGTTTGACAACTTGGAAATATGCGCCAGATGGAAAAATTCTGAAAACCGATGTAACCGTTGCGAAAAATTATCTCGAAGAAAACGAATTAAAGCGTTTAGCATTAGTTGTTTCTGCGTTTTTAGATATGGCTGAACTTCGCGCCGACCGGCAATTGCCAACTACTATGCAACAATGGATTGAGTTTATGAATAGTTATTTGAAGTTGAACAATCTTCCCATATTACAAGGTTCAGGCGTAATTAGCAAAGAAGAAGCGGACGAAAAAGCATTAGCGGAATATACCGAATTTCGTGTTATTCAAGACCGGAATTATGTCAGTGATTTTGAGAAATTGACAAATAGCACAAAAAAGGGAAGTAAATGACAATTTATCCGCAAAAATGGCAAACGAAACGGGTTTTGGGAAGTTGTTTCAATTGAAAATATATGACAGAAAATAAATAAAACAGGAAACTGATAAAATACAGAATACGAATTATCATGTATTATACTATAAATAAAAAACTTACTTACTGTAAAAAGTACAGTAAGTAAGTTGAAAATTATACAGTAAATAAAAAGCCGTTTTTACCATTCATCGGTTCGGAACGACGATACGGGCAGATTCCCTTCGACCGTAAACAGCTCGGTTCCTGATGTGTCGTCAAAGCAATAACGCACGGCAACCGGTTTTTCGACGGATGGAGAAAAGAGATAGACCTTATTTCCGGCTAAAGCAGCTTTCGCAGGATAAAAATACTTGTTTGCACCGGCTACCTGAAAGTGCTGTATTTCTTTGCCGTAGGTGGTCAAACCGTTGGAACCTGCAAAATCAAAGGTGACGATGGCTACCCGCCCTTCAATATCAAGGGATTTCACTTCGGGACTGCGGTATTGTATCTTTTCTTTCCCGTACGTTTTAGCTAACGCCCAGAGCGCCATCCGTTCGCCGGCGTCATTTTTCTTGGGCGGATGGAAGCAAAGGATACTTTCGGCATCCATCAGGACAGCCATCCCGGTATTTGGGGTCGTAGTCATACCTTTGGCCTGCGCTTCGCGGAGGAGACCGGAGTTTAGCGCGTCGCCGTATCGGTAGGGCGCAATCTGGCAATAATAGAAGGGGAACTCCCCTACTCCCCAGATATTCCGCCATCCGCGTACCATATTGTCAAACATCTTGACATACAGGGCCGGTTCGTTACGGTTAGATTCGCCCTGATACCAGATAGCGCCCCGCATTCCATAACCTGCAATCGGTTTGAGCATACCATTGTAAAGCACTGTGGGTGAACCGTTCGCAATTTTGATATCCGCATCGGTTTTCGGAATTTCCTTTCCGGGAATATCTTTCAGCGATTCGGGCGTCATCCACGCTTCAATCCGCGAACCGCCCCAACTGGTGTGTATCAGTCCGACAGGAACGTCCAGCGCCTGTTGAAGCATCCGGCCGAAATAATAACCGGCGGCTGTAAAATCGGGCGTTGTTTCCGGGTCGGCCAGCTCCCATGTACCGGTGCAATCATCTTGCGGTTCGGCTTTGGAGGCTTTCTTTACCGTAAAACAGCGAATACCCGGATTGCGTGAATAGGCAATGGCTTCGGGGCCGCCTTCAATGGGTTGTCCGCCAAATCCTTTCATCGGCATTTCCATGTTCGACTGTCCTGAACATACCCATACTTCACCAATCAGAACGTTTTTCAACACGACCGGTTTGCCGTCGCTAACGGTCAATGTATAAGACGTATAACCGGCCGCAGGAGTTTGAACGTTTAGTTTCCAATAGCCTTTGTTATCACTTTTGGCTGTGTAGCTTTTATGATTCCACGAACTCGTAACCGTCACACCTCCATTGGGTTTAGCCCATCCCCAGACGGCGACCGACGATTGTTGTTGTAAGACCATATTATCGCTAAAAATAGCCGGGAGTTTTATTTCCGCCTTTCCCTGAAAAGCGGAAAACGCTGCAAAAAGCAAGCATACAAACAATGTTGTAATTTTTGATGTTCTCATGGATTCTTTCATTATTAAAATTAAGCCGTAAAGGTAGAATATATCCTTGTAATAAACAAATGAAAAATTGAGGATTTTATTTCATTACAAGAATAACAATAAATACTATTGAAGACAAAGCAGCAATTGCGGAACTGGCCGGAATATCGAACAATAAAGATATAAAAAATCCGCCGATGGCAAAAATGCAGCCCCATAATGACGACCATATAATCACTCCGCGCAGGCTTTTGG
>JAISJX010000140.1 GCA_031261145.1 Tannerella sp. | reverse complement strand
CGATTATACCATAGATGATTGTTGCTACTTTCTTGGAAAAAATGCGGACTGGCAGAATGAAAAAAAAGAGACCGTTGTCCGGTTTCTCGACAAAAATTTCGCAGACGGTTTTCAAATCTTGATGAACCGTGTGACAACGAATGATCGGATTTTCCAAAACGAGAATCCATCCCGGTTAGGTCAGGCTGCCATCTACATCATTGAAGGAGAAGCCGATGTGACGCTCAACGGACAGCAGGCCGGGATAGAAGCGGATAATACGTTCTACAGTCCGAAAGGTTCCGTTTACAGTTTGAAAAAGAGAGGCGACAAACCGCTCATATTTTTAACAATCACAACCGAATAACAGGAATGGATACGCTCAACACAAGCCGGATTCAAAAAAATGTTTTCTAAGAATCATGAATAAAGTAGAATAATCAATAAATATTTATTACCTTTGCGCCACGAAAGATAGAATATAGTTACAGATACAATGATAAAGATAACATTTCCAGATAATTCTGTCAGGGAATACGCGGTAGGAACTACTGCATTACAGGTTGCGGAGAGTATTAGTCCGCGTCTGGCAGAAAATGTGTTGGTCGCCAAGGTAAATGGCGAGATATGGGATTTGAGCCGTCCTCTTTCACAGGATGCAACCGTTCAGTTGCTGAAATGGGAAGATGAGGAGGGTAAACATGCTTATTGGCATTCCAGTGCACACCTCATGGCCGAAGCTTTGCAGGAACTTTACCCGAATATCAAATTCGGAATCGGGCCGGCTGTTGAAAACGGCTTCTATTACGATGTCGATTTGGGTGAAGATACTATCACCGACAACGACTTTGCCGGGATCGAAGCGAAAATGCTTGAACTGGCCGCCAAAAAAGAAGAAATCAAACGGCAGGACATTTCAAAAACAGACGCCTTAAAACTGTTCGGCGACCGCAACGAAATATATAAAACCGAACTAATCAGCGAATTGGAAGACGGTCATATCACGACCTATACACAAGGCTGTTTCACCGATTTGTGCCGTGGCCCGCATCTCCCCAATACATCTTATATAAAGGCCGCCAAAATAATGAGTATTGCCGGCGCATATTGGCGAGGTGACGAGACACGCAAGCAATTGGTTCGTGTTTACGGTATTACCTTCCCGAAAAAGAAACTTTTGGACGAATATCTCGTCTTGCTGGAAGAAGCCAAAAAGCGTGACCACCGCAAAATCGGTAAGGAACTGGAACTGTTCACGTTCTCTGCCGCTGTCGGCGCCGGTCTGCCGTTATGGTTACCGCGCGGAACGCAATTGCGTCTGAAATTGGAAGATTTCCTGAAACGCATCCAACGCAAATACGGTTACCAACAAGTCATGACCCCGCACATTGGTTCTAAGCAACTGTACGTGACGTCCGGTCACTATGCCAAATACGGAAAAGACTCGTTCCAACCGATTCACACCCCGCAGGAAGGCGAAGAGTTTTTGTTGAAACCGATGAACTGCCCGCATCATTGCGAGATGTACAAAGCATTTCCCCACTCCTACAAAGACTTGCCCGTTCGTTTTGCCGAATTTGGCACCGTCTATCGTTACGAGCAAAGCGGTGAGTTACACGGATTAACGCGCGTACGCGGATTTACGCAAGACGACGCGCACCTGTTCTGCCGCCCCGACCAGTTGAAAGATGAGTTCCTGAAAGTGATGGATATAATCTTTATCATCTTCAAAGCGCTTGATTTTGAAAATTTTGAAGCGCAGATATCGTTACGCGACCCCAATAATAAAGAGAAATATATCGGTTCCGACGAAAATTGGGAAAAAGCCGAACGAGCCATCATAGAAGCCTGTGAAGAAAAGGGACTTCCCGCCAAAGTCGAATTGGGAGAAGCCGCATTCTACGGCCCGAAACTTGATTTCATGGTCAAAGACGCCATCGGACGCCGTTGGCAGTTGGGCACCATTCAGGTCGATTACAACCTTCCGGAACGTTTCGACTTGGAATATGCCGGCGAAGATAACAAAAAACATCGTCCGGTGATGATTCACCGTGCGCCGTTCGGTTCGATGGAACGCTTTGTAGCCGTACTGATTGAGCACACAAGCGGTAAATTCCCGTTGTGGCTGACGCCCGATCAGGTCGTCATCATGCCTATCAGCGAGAAATTTAACGACTATGCGTATCAGATCGCCCGCCAATTGGACAGACAGGACATCCGCGTCATCGTGGACGACCGGAACGAGAAAATTGGACGTAAGATCCGTGATAATGAGCTGAAAAGAATCCCCTACATGCTGGTTGTGGGAGAAAAAGAAATGGAAAATAATGAAGTTTCTGTAAGAAAACAGGGCGAAGGTGATAAAGGTTCGATGAAAATTACTACCTTTGCAGCGCTTTTGACAGCCGAAGTCGATGAGATGATGAATCGATGGGAAAAAACAGAGGAAAGAAAATAAATAAAAATAAGGAGGAAATAGATTTTTTTGAATGAGAAACGACCATGTTAAAGAGCTTTATAGGATAAACGAGCGAATACGGGTTCCCGAAATACGTTTGGTAGGTGAAAACGTAACAATCGGTGTATATTCAACAACCAAAGCCTTGCAAATGGCTGAGGATATGGGATTAGATCTTGTGGAGATTTCTCCAAATGCAGTTCCTCCTGTTTGTAAAATAACGGATTACCAGAAATTCCTTTATCAACAGAAAAAGCGCCAGAAAGAGCAAAAAGCGAAATCGACGAAAATTGTTGTCAAAGAAATACGGTTCGGTCCGCAAACAGACGATCACGATTATAACTTTAAATTGAGACACGCCAAAAGTTTCCTTGAAGAAGGATCCAAAGTAAAGGCGTATGTGTTTTTTAAAGGACGTTCGATTCTATTCAAAGAGCAAGGCGAAGTACTGTTACTCCGGTTTGCCAGCGATTTGGAAGACTTCGGAAAAGTGGAACAAATGCCCCTCTTGGAAGGTAAACGTATGATAATCATGATTTCGCCTAAAAAGTTAGGGATAATAAATAAACCTGTGCTGCCCAAATCGACGATCGTGCTGACGAAAGCGACCGCGCTGAAAGCAGCGGAACAGGAAAAAGAAGAAAAAGATAACGAATGAGCGATCATTCATAATTTATTAATAATTAAAAAAGTAAGTAACATGCCAAAGATGAAAACTAATTCCGGTGCCAAAAAGAGGTTCGCCCTTACCGGAACAGGGAAAATCAAGAGAAAACATGCTTTTAAGAGTCATATTCTGACAAAGAAGACCAAAAAGCAGAAGAGAAACCTGACCCTTACCGGTCTGGTAGCCAGTGTGGATGTAAATAATGTAAAGCATTTGCTTTGCCTGAAGTGATAATCCATTATTGTAAGAGTTTTTTAACAGTTTATTAACCGAATGTTTTAGCACTCAAGATCATTTGAAAAAGATGGCGCTAACATTCAAAAAATTAAAATTATGCCAAGATCAGTAAATCATGTTGCCTCAAGAGCAAAAAGAAAACGGATTTTGAAACTTACGAGAGGTTATTTTGGCGCTCGTAAAAACGTATGGACAGTAGCAAAGAACACGTGGGAAAAAGGATTACTTTATGCCTTCCGTGATCGTCGTAACAAAAAACGTAACTTCCGCGCTTTGTGGATTCAGCGTATCAACGCTGCCGCCCGCCTGGAAGGATTGTCCTACTCCCGCCTGATGGGTGGGTTGCGTGAAGCAGGCGTTGAAATCAACCGCAAAGTACTGGCCGATTTGGCCGTGAACAATCCGGAAGCATTCAAAGCCGTTGTAAGTAAAGTGAATAAATAAGATTTTCACTCGCTCTTACGACAAAAAGTAATACGCTAAAAGGACTACCTTTTCTGCTGAAAAAAATAAAAAGCATAATGGTAGTTCTTTTTATGTAAAAAAATTTGGAGGTTTCATTTACTTCCATTATATTTGCATAACAAAATGAGTTAAGCCGTGAATGTTCGATTGGGAAACTCATCAGAAAAAAATGAAATTCCGAGACATGCCATGTCACTAATGGCGGGCCGCAGTCCCTTCGGGGAATGCTTTTGCACAGTGGATTACAAAGGTGGCATAGGCGCTCAAATCCTGTCATACGGAGTTTGTTCATATCTACTTCGCGGCTTTTTATAGGAAGAAGTTGTCTCAAAAAGGCAACTTCTTTTTTATTCGACGCCTATCGGCGGTGAACCGCCAATTCTTTTATAGGGCGTTACCGATTCCGATCGGCATAACGACGTTCTTGAATCTTTGAATCATGGGATTTTTGAATCCTTGAATTTTTTCGTCAGCGTTTTTTAAGCAGGAGGTCTTTAAACTTTACCAGTCCGTATTTCCGGCAGTAATAGAAACGGTAACCGACTACCACTAATTCTGCGACCACCAACGTCAGGGCGTACAAATAAATGGAATTGTTATCCGTCAGAATCATCAGCACATAACAAACCAGAAGCGCCACGGTGGACAGGATGACACTCAGGTTAAACGGACGCTGATAGCCAAATGAGACCAAAACGGACGCCCCCAGAAAGACGGAAAATCCGGACATGAAGATGGCTAAGCACATGATTCGCAATATATCGCCGGCTTGCGGCGTTTTGCCGGCAGACAAAATATCCGTGGCAATACCGGAAATCAGAAAGATCACACAGGCGACCGCCAGCGTGAGGATGGCCACAATTCCCAAACTGCGACTCAACATTTGCTTATCCTGCGACTTGGCAAGGTTCGGATAGAGCGCCTGATTGAACATCTGCATCGGAATCATGGCGCCGTTATAGATTTTCTGTACAATGTCAAACGCGGCCACGTCGTCCCATGACAGAAACCAGCCACTCATAATCTTGGCCATATAGGAATTAATGACCAACGAGGCGCGTGACAGGAAAAACGGGGCGCTCTCCCTGAACTTCTGCTTGACGACGCCGAACGGCGGAATGTAAAACCGGATTTTGTCTTTCACAAACACAAAATAACAGGAAATCAACGCCGATAGAATCAGTCCTGACGATTGCAAAAGAGGAATATACACGTAATCGTTCGTCGAACGGATAAAAATAAAAATGCTGACGGTATAAAATGTAATGGAAAAAAAGCGCACGATCGTCAGCAATTTCATGTTTTCTTTCCCCTGATAATACCATACGGGCAATAAAATATCTGAAATACAGGCCAGAAAAGAGAAATATAGCAACAGGGAAATCCGGTGCATACGGGGAATCGTCAGAATCAGGAGCGTCAGAACTGCAAAGGAAGCCAAGCCTAACAGCGCTTTGATAATCAGCACGGACGAGACGATTTCGTTTAATTTATGCGGGTCGTTCCGGGACATGGAGACGTCTTTCACCGCCGAAATATCCAGTCCAAAATTCACCACCAAGATGAAACAGGCAACCAGCGCCTGGGCATACACTACAATGCCATAGTTATCCGCGCCAACCGTTCGCATCAGGTAAGGCAGGGCAATGAAAGGCATCACCATCCTCAGAATCTCAAAGAGGGTCAGATAGGACGCATTTTTTACGACTGCCGCATATTTCCCGAATGAGATAGGTCTGATTCGCATGAAAATAGTGTTCCGGTGAGGCTTATTCAGTTCGTTTATATTCTTCCCGGATCGACAGCAGGAGGTCTTTGGCAAACAGGTAACCAACCGGCAGCACCAGCGTCAGCAGAATCATGCCGATGGCGGCATATAATTTCCGCGGACCTGTGGGTTTTTTCAGGACGTAAGCCGCATCCACCACCCGTGCATGGTCGGTATCCTGCCCCAGCGAGAGCACCGTTTCTTCCCTTTTCTGCAA
>JAISJX010000129.1 GCA_031261145.1 Tannerella sp. | reverse complement strand
CCTTCCTCCGTCAGTGTGACGTTGATGCGTTCGGCGCCGGAATGTTTGAGCGAATTGTTTATCAACTCGTGTATGCCGCGATAGACAAGCATTTCGATTTTTTCGTCGTAACGGTTGTCATCGCCCTCAAAACGAAAGTTTACTGTTGGGATATGGAAGCAGAAATCTTCGATAGCGGTTTTCAGTCCATATTGGGCAAGCGATGCGGGCATGAGGTAGTGAGCAATGCGGCGCATTTCTTCTATTGACTTGTCAAGCATCTCGCGGGCGGTTTGAAGGTGTTCCACACGTTCAAGGCTGCGTTTCACTATCGTCAGCATACCGCCCAGACCATCGTGCAAATCGCTCGCCATACGTTTGCGTTCCACCGCTTCACCGTCAAGAGCCGCCTGTGTTACGACCAATTTTCGTCTGTACATAAAAAACAGCCACACACTCAACGCAAGCAAGAATCCAAGTATCCCAACACCCGCATAAAGCAACCTCTCCCTTTCCAAAGCCGCAATACGCAGTTCCTTCTTTTCGGTTTCGTATTTGACTTCCATTTCGGCGAGAGCATCATGCAACCCTTTACCGCTTCTTTCTCTTGCAATATCACTAAATTTCATCAGATAAGTTGCTGCTTTATCTTTATCATCAAGATAAATATTCGCGAAAGTTATCGAGTAGGTTTCAAAGGCATTGTATTCTAAGTTCGTCGAATCCAATTCGTAGGCTTTCATTGCATATTCATCCATTTCCTTGTATTTTTCCTGATAACTGTATATGTCCGATAATTTGATGTAGGCGGCAATCAAAGACCTTTTTCCTCCAAATTCTTCTGCTAATTTCAAGTGTTCTTTGGCGTAATATTCCGCCTTTTCGTGATTTTTATAGTATAATCCGTTCAGAAGGGCCAGACATTCGTAAACAGCCATTTTGTTTTGTTTATTGTTTGTAATATTACAGATAGAATCCGCCATATTAACATATACAGACACCGAGTCTGTGATTCTCTGATTCATATAAAATGTGAACAAGTTGATATACACATGACATTTATAAAACAAATCCATTTTATTTTTAATCAGTAGTGTATCCGTTATATTTTCGGCAATTTCCCTGCCTTTATTGTAGTAGAAATATGCCTGGTCATAATTTTTTAAATCATTATGGATAGAACCAATATTCATTAATGTTGTAATCTTTTTCGTTTCGTATTTCTTATCTTTATCCATAAGGGATAATGCTTTCAGATAGTATTCCAGCGCTTTCGCATAATCACTTTTATTGGCATAGCCGACAGCAATGGAATTTAAAGCGGTTGATTCCTGTCCAATATCCTTACCTTTGCGGGCGGCTTCGATTGCTTTTTCATGATACGGTAGTGCTTTTTCAAAGTCTCCCTTAATGGCATTTCCCTTACCCTTATAATCGTAAAACTTTGCCATATAAGTATAGTTTTTCACTTTCCTTGCATATTCCAAGCCTTTCTCCGCCCATTCCATCATTTTGTCGATGTCTGTGTAAAGGAAACCTTCAGCAACATTATTCAATGTTTTGAGTTTTTCTTTTTCGTCAAGTTCTTTACGGTTCAGTACATTTATTAATGAATCTGTATTAAAATGCTGTCCCATGCCTGCAAATGTCGAGGTTATCATCATTACCGTAATAATTATCTGTTTCATATTTTTTAAAATTTTATGTCAATTATAAGAATTTATGTCAATTAAGGGTTGAAAGAAATGCTGTTTTTTTGCGCCCGTCCCCGAAGGGGGCAAATCTGAATAACCTCCGGTGGAACGAAGTGTAACCGGAGGAAAGACGGTGCCCACACGCACCACGTCCCCGAAGGGGGCGAACTACCTCTGCTTGCCATTTTTATTGTATTTTGCGCGTACAAATATACGATAAATTTATTTAATTCTCCTTTAAAGCATCAAAATGCGTATGCTAATCCTACGCCATTGCCATACACATTGAGCTGCAGATGGGGTGTTTGCTGTACTTGCGTTTCGGAAATCGCCCTTCTGTATGCTCTGGAGACCTGTCCTCTGCGTATGCTGCCCACAATCGTAAGTGGAATCCCTACCGTGAAAGCGGCTGTCCCCAATAACATAACGCCTGTTGCGGCAACGCCTGTTTCGTCGTCGTCCTCCTCTATAAAAAACAAGCGCTTACCAAAAGGGTTAAACACCCTGTAGCCATTAAAAATCTTTTTTTCATTTTCTAATTCTTTTTTAATTAATAAAATAGTTGTAAAACTCTTGTAAAATATTATTTATATTTATTAAATCCTTCCGGCAGTTCGTGCCAGAACAGTCCGCCCGATTCCGCGATACGCGCTAAAATCAGGTCTTTGGTCAGTTCGCGGGTGATGTTGCAACGGTCGCTGCCCGTAAATTCCAGCGAATTATTCACCGTAAGCGCTTTGTGGAAACAATCGCCTGCACACGTCCACCGCGCAAAACATCCCCGGCAATACTCCCGGTGCTGCACGGCCTGTTTTCGCAGGAAATCCAGCCGTTCAAGGTCAAACCGATACCCCCCGGTCGTGTCGTCCGGTTTGCCATAGAAGAAGACCTTTTCCCACGGGTTGTCTTCGGAAAAAACCTCGTAACATGACGACACCGCACCGGCGGGCGACAGGGAGAACGCATCCTGTGTAGCCGCGCAGAAATGATTGGTCAGGATACCTAACCGTGCGGCGGAATAGTTGATGGAGGCGCCGTGTTGTTGCGCCCGATGCTGTGCTTCGCGGTAGGCGGCGATGAACGCCTCCGTTTCGGCTGTCGGAGCGCCCGCCCACCGTCCGATCTGGTAAGCCGGTTCCACCTGAATCCGTTGTGCATGGAAGCGGGAACAGATGTATTCCACCGAATCGGCCAGGAACGGAATCAGGTCGGCGGTTACGGTCATGCGGATGCCATAGGGAAACTTGGCCTCGTCGAAACGGCGGAGCGTACGCATCACCTGTCGGCTCGAACCTTTGCCGGACTTCGTGAGGCGATGGGTGTCCTGCACTTCGGGCATGCCGTCGAGCGACAGGCTGACGCCTTGTATGTTCGCGATGATCCAGTCGGTCTGCCGCTCGCTCAGGACGCCGTTGGTGGCGGTCGAAGTGGTCAGGGTCAGCCCCCGTTCGTCCGCCTGCCGGCGGGCGTAAGCGCAGGACTCGGTCAGGACGCGCCAGTGCATCGCCGGCTCGCCGCCGCCGTGATAGTTGACTTCCACGCGGCCGCTGTTGCGTTTTACCGCGTTGCCGATGACAAAATCAATGCCGCGCTGCGCAACCGCCATCGGCATATAACCGGCTTTATGGTCGCCCGCCGAAGCATAACAGTAGGTGCAGCGCAGGTTGCAGGCCGTGGTCAGAAACAGCGTGACGGCGATGGGTTCGGGTATTCCCTCTGTGGAGGCGAGCGGCGGCGTCTCCGCCCCGGCGTTTAGGATTTCCAACCGGCTCAGGAAAGCGGTCGTCGCCCCGTCGACATCAGCGGCGGCGTCATAGCTTCCGGCCTTCAGGTCTGCCAGAAAATTCACAGTCTGCGCATTGCCCACAAACGCGGCGCGACGCAATGGCGCATATATCAAGTAGCGGTCTGCCTCCAAAGGGATGACATAGAGTTCGGTGGATAATACAGGTGTGTCCATATTTTAATATTATACTGCCATACAAGTACATACTTTGTTGCAGGTACACACTTGGTTGCAGGAACACGTTCCCACCGACTGGCATGCGCAGGAGGGTACCGAAACGCAGGAGCATACCGAAACACATGAGCATACTGAAACACATGAGCATACCGAAACACATGAACACAGGGATCCCGGCACACAGTCGCAGGTACATTCAGCATTGGGAGGTAGTGGCGAACCACAGGGAAGCGTATAGGTGACCATTTGCCCCTGTTCATTTTTAATCGTATAAGTCATACCTCGCGCTGTGGGGGGTGAACACGTTAAATCCATCAGGCAAGTTTTCCACAAACCGTCCGGCAGAGTCCATAACTTGATTGTCCCATCCCAACTACCGGAAACCAGTAGCTTTCCGTCTGGGCCGATGGCTAATGACTCAACCAAATCCCTGTGTCCTGTCAGTGTCTTAATCAGCGCACCATCAGGCAGGCTCCATAATTTAATCGTCTTATCATAGCTTCCGGAAACCAGCAGCTTTCCATTCGTGCTGATGGATACTGAATCAACCGAACCCGTGTGTCCTGTCAATGTCTTTATCAAATCGCCATCGGGCAGGCTCCATAACTGGATCGTATTATCATAGCTTCCGGAAACCAGCAGCTTTCCGT
>JAISJX010000121.1 GCA_031261145.1 Tannerella sp. | reverse complement strand
GGATTTGCCCTCGCAATGACGTGCAAAATACCCTTTTTGGTCAGCCCCAAGCAGTCATATAACTTTAGCGTAATTAATTCTCAATTCTCAATTCTCAATTCTCAATTAAAATGATGCGTATCCCCTCTTTTTCCCGCAGGGAATACACACAAAATGACCCGTTCAATGCTCCATCAAACCTTTTAGCCAAAGAATAAGGTAATAATATACAGGATTTTGTTAAGCTCTTTCAGCGCGAGGGTCAGGTGGTTCTCTACTGTTTTTTTCGAGATACCCAGGCGTGTGGCGATTTCCGCATGGCTAAGTCCATCCATCCGGCTCATTTCGTAAACCCTTTTGCGTTGCGGGGGCATCCGGTCGACAGTGAGTTGCTCCAGCAGCCCAATCTCCTTGGCTTCCCATCCATTATCTTCCGTCTGGACGGCTTCGCTACGATATAGTTCTGCATACCGTTTCTCAAGGAGTCTATGATCCAGATGGTTCAACGCTTCGTTTTTCGCCATCCGGAAAACATACGAATTGAACGATTTCACCTCAAGCATCCGTTCACGAAATTCCCAAACCTTCATAAACACATCCTGCGACAGTTCTTCGGCTATCGCTTCCGATTTAATCAAATGATTGATAAAGTATTTCACTCTCGGAAAATACTTGAGGAACAATACTTTATAAGCCTCGTGGCTACCTGAAGCAAGTTCTATCATTCGCTGTGTCTCCTCATTCATACTATACATCTTTTATTACAATGTTTCGCACTAATTAAATTGTCTTACGGACGACAAAGATAGAAAGTCTTTTTGTATTTATTGTTCTAAAATGATTTATTTTTTTTATAAATTCGCATAACGGGTAAGGATAATGATTGCATCCAACACCTCATTATAAGTCCTTATTCGTTGTTTGATAAGCATCTACGGCTTTTTTTACAGAACCGTGCAGCAGTAAAAGGTTTTTCGCCTGTTCATAATCCAGGTTCAGTTCACCGGCAACCATGCGCGTGCCCCTATCGACTAATTTGGCATTCGACAACTGCATATTAACCATCCGGTTCCCTTTCACGCGCCCCAATTTAATCATCGTTGCGGTCGTAATCATATTCAGCACCATTTTCTGGCCTGTTCCCGATTTCATGCGCGAACTGCCGGTCACATATTCCGGGCCAACGATGATTTCAATGGGAATCTCGGCTTCCTGACTGATGGGCGAATCGGGATTGCCGGAAATGGAAGCGGTCAGTATCCCGTGACTTCGCGCTTGTTTTAATGCGCCTATCACATAAGGAGTTGTGCCGGATGCGGCAATACCAACCACCGTATCTTTATCGTTAATGTTAAACGCTTTCAGCTCTTCCCACCCTTTTTCGGTGTCGTCTTCGGCTCTCTCCACGGGATTGCGAAGCGCCCGTTCTCCGCCGGCTATAATCCCTGTTACCAGCGTCGGAGGCATCCCGAATGTCGGTGGAATCTCGGAGGCATCCAGTACGCCCAGAAGTCCGCTTGTGCCGGCGCCCATGTAAAAAATGCGTCCGCCTTTCTCCATGCGGGGGACGATTTGCGAAACGAGCTTTTCTATCTGGGGAATCGCTTTTTCGACGGCGACAGCCACTTTTTTATCTTCATTATTCATATCTGTAATCAATTCAAGTACAGATTTTTTCTCCAAATCATCGTAAATGGAGGATTGTTCCGTTATCTTTACAAAAGTCATCTGATAAAATTTTACTGTTTTGAATAATAAGAAATAAGCCCTTTCATCGGTGATTTTTCGATAGCGCCGATCCGGATGTCTAATCCGGTAGCCACATCCCGCAATACATCCGCAAAATGATACGCTATCGAACCGGTGAAGTGAACGTCATTATTTTTATAGTCATATTGCATTACATTTCTCACAAAGAAGTCTTTAAACGAGCCGTAAACAAGCCGGTAAACAGACTCATCACCCATATTCCGAACGATAAACGGCGACAAATCCGCCAAAAAACGGTTTGCCAGCGGCTGCCGATATACTCTGTCCAGAATCACCTGCAAGCTAAGCCCGGATTCTTCCATGAATTTCTCTTTCAGCCCTTTGGTCAATTGGTTTTTGAGGCAGGCGCCCAGAAAAAGGCGACCGAGCACAGCGCCGCTGCCTTCGTCGCCCAAAACGTATCCCAACGGCGACACGCTCGCCGCAATCTTCTCGCCATCATAATAACAGGAATTGGAACCGGTGCCTATCATACAAGCGATACCTCTCTTCCTGCCGCACAACCCTTTGGCGGCAGCGAGCAAATCACTGTCCACCTCAATCGTTCCGGCCGGGAGGTTATCCGCTATCGCCGCGCGAATTATCTCATTCTTTTCGGGAAACGCACAACCCGCGCCGAAAAAATGAACCGATTCAATTTCAACGTCTCCCAATCCGGGTACTAACGACTTTTTAAGCTCTTCGCTTATGTCTTCACGCGAACGGAAAAACGGGTTTGCGCCTTGCGTAAAAACCTGCTTTTTCAATTCCCTGTTGTCTATCAAACACCAATCAACCTTCGTTGATCCTCCGTCTGCTAATAAAATCATATCTGTCTATTTTCTATTTCTTTTCTTTTTCATTGACTGCTTTTCCGTAATCCGGGTCTATCTTCAGGAACGCAACCGCTGCGACAGGGATGATACAACAAATCATCACCCAGATAAAGAAATGATTGTATCCCAGCAAATCCTGTAACCATCCGGCAAACATTCCGGGGATCATCATTCCCAGGGCCATAAATCCGGTGCAGAAAGCATAGTGAGCCGTCTTGTGTTTACCCTCGGCAAAATACATCAGATAAAGCATATAGGCTGTGAATCCGAACCCGTAACCGAATTGCTCGATGAATATGCACGCATGGATGAGGATTAAACTGCCGGTTTGGGAAAAACTCAGGTAAACAAATGTGGCAATTGTCAGTAACATGCTTATGGTCATCGGCCATAACCATTTCCGGAGGCCGCCTTTGGAGGCCGCATATCCGCCGATAATCCCGCCGATTGTCAGGGCGATAATCCCCACCGTCCCGTAAACCAACCCGACTTCCCCGGTGGTAAGCCCCAGTCCGCCAATTTCTTTTGAATCAAGCAGGAACGGATTAATCAGTTTCAAAGCCTGCGCTTCCGAAAAACGGTATGTCAGCATAAAAAAGATTGCGGCGCCGACCTGCGGCTTTTGAAAGAACGTCACAAAGGTTTCCCCGAATTCTTTCAGGACAGACTTTGCCGTAGCTTTCTCAACGCCCTGTTTATCATCCGCTTTTGGCAAACCGTACCGATGGTAGAAACTGAACAGGATGAACAGTCCGGCTAACACAAAAAAGGTGATTGACCAGGCAAAAGGTATATTTCCCGATAAACCTTTGTACTCGGCGGTTGTGGCGGTTGTCAGTTTCGGGTCAAGCTGGAAGACCATGTAAGCCGGTTTATTCCAGTTTTTGTCCGTAAAGACCAGTCTTTCGCCGTGAATCAAACCGATGCTTTTATCGCCTCTTTCCAACGAGGTATTCAATACTTTCTCTTTTCCTGCGCCGGGACTTTTGGACAAATGGATGGTTATTAATGCCAGGTTTCCGCCCAAACCGGATGTTGCGACTTCGTGATGTTCTCCGAAACGGTCTTTTATCCAACGGCCAAACGGCTTGGATACATGCGTGCTCCAGAGGCTTGTTATCCCCCCGCTGCCGTCTTTTTTTGTTTCCGTTTCTTTGGCGATGAACCCGTTTTCCTGGTTGAGCGCCGTTATCTGTTTCAGGAAGACGGCCAGACTGTCCTTATTCAAACCCTGCGTTCCTGTTTGGAGCGTATTCCGGTTCGTAATAAACCGGATTTCACCATCCTGTCCGGCGAAAGCGGATGTTTCGGGCGCGGTCAATGCGGTTTGGCTGTACCGGGGCGAGGCTTCGACAGTTATTTTTACCGGTTCGCTACCCGACGTACTTTCTAAGAATCCGG
>JAISJX010000120.1 GCA_031261145.1 Tannerella sp. | reverse complement strand
AAAAAGAAAAGTACAATTGTATTTTTTTCTTTGATGCTTTTGGTGATAAATCCGTTTCTTACGAAAGGACAGACACCTAAACAGGAAATCAAGTCGGAAAAAACCGGCAACAATCAGCGTCCCACACTTGTATCAGGTACAGTGCTGGATTCAAAACGCGAGCCTTTACCCGGAGTGGCGGTCGGTATAAAAAATAACGCCAAACGGGGAGCTGTTACTGATCAATTTGGTAAATTTACAATTGAGGCAGGCAGAGATGACATCTTGGTATTCTCATTCATGGGATTCCAATCCGAAGAGTTTCATATTTCCAAATTACCTGCGGAAATAATTCTGGAAGAAAAAGCCTTGGAATTAACCGATGTGGTGATAACAGGTTATCAGAGAATCGAACGGCGTAATTTAACATCCGCCATCTCCCGCGTGGACATGGAATCTTTAAAGGATATTAATCAGCCAAGTATTGACAAGTTATTACAGGGACAAGTTTCCGGTATGACGATTATGAGCACCTCCGGAGCTCCCGGTGCGGTACCTCAAATCCGTATTCGCGGTACTTCTACAATCAGCGGTAACATGCAACCCTTGTGGGTCGTAGATGGTGTCATCCTCGACGATCCGGTAAACGCTTCCGTCGATGACATTCTAAACAATCGCAACTTGATAGCTTCCGGAATCGGTGGAGTGAACGTAAACGACATAGAGTCGATCAACGTTTTGAAAGACGCCGCCGCCACAGCGATCTACGGTACAAGAGCCGCCAACGGAGTAATTGTGCTCACCTCGAAACGGGGAACAGCCGGAAAAACGCAAATAAACTATTCGGGAAGCGTTACAATGGGCAGACGCCCCCTTTTGAAGGATGCCTACATGATGGACTCCAAAGATCGTATTGATGTGAATTTGGAGATGATTCGGCGAGGAGCATTTTCCGCCTCGTCACCCTCAGCCGGACTTTATGGAACAGTAACCGACTTTGAACGTTACTATATCGACGTGCAAGATCGCAAACTCACTTGGGATCAATTTGAACAGAAAGTAAAGCAATTGGAAGAAGTGAATACGGACTGGTTTAAGTACCTGTTCCGCGATGCCATCACCCATCGCCACAGCCTGAGCGTATCGGGTGGAACGGAGAAAACCACATTTTACTTGTCCGGCAGCTACATGGACGAACAGGCAACAGCCCGGGCAGTCGGCATGCAGACTTATACCGGAAGCATGAAAGTATATACCCGTCTGCGGGATAACCTGCGCCTTGGCGGATTATTAGACATCAACGTGAGGAACAACAACAGTTTCTTTGCGCAGGATTCCCGCGATAATCCCTACGAAAGCGCTATCTACACTACCCGCGCACACAATGCGTATGACGAAAACGGAAATTATAATTATATGTATCTGAACAATCAAAGATACAATTTCCTTGAAAACAGTAAAGAACAATGGCGCGGCTCCGAGAGTTTCGGATTGAAAGGCACAGTAGATCTGGAATGGAAGATTTTACCAACCCTATTGTTTAACTCACTGTTCTCTTTCTCCAAACAGAATACCACAGATGAGGATGTAGCTACCGAAGACAGTTATTTCGTGCGCATGAGGAAACAGGATATGTACCAAATCGTTGATTATACGGCGGTGCCCATTTGGAATGACGGCGGTTACCGGAAAACAAGGGGTAGCAACAACAGTTCCCTTACGTTCCGTAACCAGTTGTCCTACATGTCCACGTTCTTGAAAGATCACCGTTTCGATATTATGCTCGGACAAGAGATTCGCACTTCAAAATATGAAGACGAGACTACGGAAATTTACGGTTATTCGCATGACAGAGGGCACCAGCAAGTGCCGCAATACGATTTGTTCAAGTACATAGGTCGCCCTTATTGGACGCAAAGTCTAAACGAAACCGCCACTATTTCATGGTACGGAACAACAGGTTATACTTTCCGCAATCGTTACACCGTCAGTTTTAATGCCCGTATGGACGGATCAAACCGTTTTGGAATAAAAACCAATGATCTATTTCAACCCTTGTGGGCTGTCGGTGCAAACTATCAAATGAAAGAAGAAAAATTCCTGAAAGATGCGGACTGGTTAAGCTACCTGACTTGGCGAGCCTCGTATGGCAGTCAGGGTAACGTAGCCTCGCAGGCTTACTCAAGTTTGGTGGCTAATATCGGTCAAATAGATCCGGAGAAGAATGAAAATTACCTGACCATCGGCAGTCCCAAAAATCCCAATCTGAAATGGGAGTTGAATTATTCCACCAACGCGGCTTTAGAATTTGGATTGTTTAAACGGCGGATAACCGGTGTGGTTGAATATTACAACAAGAAAGGAGTGGATTTATTAGGAAACAAGCAAGTTTCCCGCGTTTCCGGCTTCCAGACCGTACAGGTCAACTGGGCTTCTATTCTGAATCGCGGATGGGAATTTTCACTCAATGCAATCAACATAGATACGAAAGATTTCCGCTGGTCGATCCAAGCGAATGCAGGTTACAATCACAACGAAGTATTGGATGTTTACTCACGTCCCACCTATTCGCTGCTAACCAACGCTCAACGATCGGACTATGCCACTGCCGCCGTAATCGGCAAGCCGATCAACGGATTGTGGTCGTATGAATTTGCCGGATTAAACGAGGTGGGACGGGCTACTTTTTATAACGGTCAGACCGAAACGGTAAAGGACGAGAACGGAAACGATGTCGAACGACGGAAGACCGTAACAACAGGTATGAATAATATTGACGCATTGGTTTACTCCGGCTCAACGATGCCCTCATGGCAAGGTGGACTCACCAATACGCTTTACTTCAAAAAATTCACACTCTCAGCCTTGTTCGTAGGCAGTTTCGGCAACGTGATTCGTCTTAGAAACCTTACGGCAGGATATGCTTACGGATTTCCGGACGCCACCCAGAACATGTCGAAAGAATTTGCTTACCGCTGGAGAGCGTCCGGCGACGAGAAAATCACCAATATTCCTACGCTGGAAGTCGATCAATTTGCCGATCCCGTATTCTACCCCTACCCTTCAAGCGGTCAAATGTATAATAACAGCGATTTGCGGACTGTAAAAGGTGACTTCGTCCGGTTGCAGAATCTCTCTTTGAGTTATGACTTGTACTCCGAACGGATGCGGGCGCATGGAATTCAGAATATCCGTTTCATACTTCAGGGAAATAACTTGCATGCTTGGCATTCCTCCAAACTAAAAGGACAAGACCCCGAAGCCACAGGAGCCGTAATGAAATATTCCGCAACAAATACAGCCAATGTTTCTTTCGGAAACACCTACTTGCCTTTACCTCAGAGTTACTCATTTTCTATTAACGTACAATTTTAATTGAAAAGATGAAAAATAAGATATTACCTATATTATTCCTCTCGTTTGCCGGATTAGCGACGAGTTGTGATTTATTAGACATCAAACCGGTTAACAGCATGGTACCGGTGAGTGTGTCCGATTTTGAATCCGTACTGTTGGGCGGTTATCCCCGGACGGATTTTTTCATGCGGACAGAGTTGGCGACAGATAATGTATATGCCAACCTTAATTCCGGTCGCGCCGCCGAGGCTGCCAATGAGCCTTGGTTTATCTGGGCTTCCACCCATTATCTGGCAGGAGCCGAAGACACCTATTGGAATCAGTTATACAATTCCATTTACTATGCCAACACAGTGTTGGACGAATTTACAGGCAAACAACCCGCACCTGATGAGAAAATCCTTTTCGAAACGGTACGCGGAGAAGCATACGCATTACGCGCCTACTGCTATTTTTACCTGATAAATCTATATGCAGAGCCTTGGTCGAAAGAAAACATGGAAGCGCCGGGCGTCCCCATGCCTTTAGATGCACTTGACGTACACCAACATACCCAAAACAATACACGTGTTCCTGTGGGTCAAGTGTGGAATCAAATCGTTGCCGACTTGGAAAAAGCTACGTCGGACTTATCCGGCAAGACGAGCAAGAGCATCTACCGCTTCGATTACACTTCGCTGCAAGCATTGAAAGCCAGAGTGTTTCTTTTCATGGAACGCTATGATGAGGCAATTCAAGCCGCAACCGATGTAATCGAAACAAAGGCGCTCTGCGACATGAACTCCATGCAATCCTATATCGACGAAAAGGGCGACAAGTACGCTTTCTCCGGAAATACGGGATTTATTGATACGGATTACAAAAACGAAGCGCTCTTTTTCGTGGGTGGTCGGGCTAATTTGAATATCTATTATTACAGCACCACCGTTTTCAAGCCCACAGAAGAATTGCTCGCCTTGTGTTATCGCGCTCCGGCTGATTCAACACGCGATTATCGCCGCTATATTTTCGACTCTTTCGCAGCAGGCAACAATGATACCATTACGATAGGAAAGACTGTTTATCACATGTTCGCCACGCAAGAAAAATACGAATACTATATCGGCTTGAAAGTGAGCGAAGCCTACGTTACTCGTGCCGAAGCTAATATTCGCCAAGGAAATAAGAAAGACGCAGTGAAAGATTTGAATACATTGCTCGCTTCCCGTTACAAAAGAGATTCGTTCACAGAACTGAAGGAGACGGATTTCACCAACGAGCAACTGCTGACAAGGGCGCTTGAAGAACGTCGCCTCGAACTGGCTTTCGATGGAGGAATGCGCTGGTTTGACCTGCGACGATTGGGCAAGCCGGAAATCACGCACGTTTACAAGAACGGTTTGAGTTATACCCTGAATCAGGGAGACCCGCGTTATGTATTACAGATTCCCGAATCGGAACGGGAAAACAGTCCTAACATGCCGTTAAACCCGAGATAAAATTGAAATTGATTAAATAATTGAAATGATATGAAACATAAAGTTATATACTTGACATTTTTTGCAGTAGCCCTTACATTAAGCGGATGCGAAAAAGAAAGCGCTCCGACGGCTTCCGACAACTTGGGAATTATTGAGATGTTTTCTCCGGGACCGAATGACGCTCCGGAAGTAAAACAGATATTTAACGACTACGGGGTGTGGGTACGCACTTATTTCGCCACCGTTCGGGACCTGACCAATGCAATCCTCGAAGTGGATAATCTCGTACTTAATCGTGGAGCGCAAAACCTCGACCCTGAACGCGCCGGAGAAGTTTATATGTACACCCAAACATTGCTGTCCAACGTTTCCAAGGAATTTACCAACGCATTTTTTCCATTGGAATTTTATTATGTAAAATCTTACGGAGCAAGCTATTGGGTTTACCCGCTCAAACGATTGGGACGCAGCCGCATCATCATCACCTGGCCGAATACAACCGCAGGTACGATTCCCGTAACAAATCCCCAACAACATTATTATCAGGATTCTGTGTTGACCGTCGGCGTATGGAATTTGATTGTTCCGGCAATTACAGCCCGCATGGAAGAGCCTGTTTACGAGTTTGTTTCTGCCGGTAAAGCCTACGATAACGGAAAGGCTTACAACCGGATACTGGAAGAGTTTAGAACTGATGCCGCCAAACGCGAAGCGGCGCTGGCAGATTTGACCCGAAACGGCGGATATATCACAGGAAACGGCACTTATGATTTCAGTAGCGATTTCGCAGAGTGGATTTGCCTGTTAGCTACAGAATCGTACGAAAATATCAAGCGGGATTATCTGGATGACAGTAAGA
>JAISJX010000448.1 GCA_031261145.1 Tannerella sp. | reverse complement strand
TTTATGACGAAACAGGTTCGACTGTACCGGGAGCCGTTGTTTACCTGAAAGATAAAATCGGTATCGGAACGGCGACCGACAATGATGGAAAGTTCCAGATTAAAGCCTCCCGCAACGATGTAATTGTATTTTCTTTTCTCGGATATGATAAAGTGGAATACTTGGTAACGGAAGAAAAAAAGGACTTGGATATACGTTTTACTGAAACGGCTGAACAATTAGACGAAGTGGTCGTTGTCGGTTTGGGAACCCAGCGTAAAATAAGTTCTGTGGCAGCAGTTACCACATTAAATGCCAAAGAATTGCAAGTGCCGTCGCCCTCCATAGCCAATATGTTGGGCGGCAGAGTGGCAGGTATTATCAGCATGCAAAGCAGTGGAGAACCGGGGAGAAATATCGCCGATTTCTGGATTCGCGGTATCGGCACTTTCGGAGCCAACTCCGGCGCCCTGGTATTGATAGACGGGCTGGAAGGCGATCTGAACAGCATAGATCCGGCGGACATCGAAAGTTTTTCGATTCTGAAAGACGCTTCTGCAACAGCGGTTTATGGTGTTCGTGGCGCCAATGGCGTCGTGTTGATTAATACCAAAAAAGGGGAAGAAGGGAAATTAAGTATCACCGCCCGCACCAATTTTTCGCTCTCTCATCTGAAACGGATACCGGAATACCTTCGCGCCTACGATTATGCCAAATTAGCCAACGAAGCCAGTGTGGTTCGAGGCGAAAAGGCGCTGTACAACGATATGGAAATGAATATTATCGAAGGGGGCTTCGATCAGGATTTGTATCCCGACGTGAACTGGCAGGATGAAATACTGAACCAAAATTCCATGAAACAAAGCTATTACGTCAGCGCCCGTGGCGGCGGTCAGGTTGCCCGTTATTTTCTCAGTCTGGGATTTACGGATGAATCGGCTGCCTACAAACAGGATAAAAATAGCATTTACAGTTCCAACGTAGGTTACAAGACCTATAATTACCGTACCAATCTGGATATGAATCTGACAAAAACCACCAATCTTTATTTTGGCGCAGATGGTTATCAGTCGATTCTCAATGAGCCGGGTATGGCAAATACGGATTATATATGGGATGCACAGTCCGGAATCAATCCCTTGCAGTTTCCTACGATTTACTCCAACGGAATGTATCCGGCATCCGGAGCCGGCGGTCAGTCATCACCTTATGTGCTGATTAATCAAACCGGTCAAAACTCCTCCCAACTGTTTAAGGGCAAAGCCACCTTGGGACTCAATCAGGATTTGTCGTTCCTGCTCGATGGTCTGAAAATAAAAGCGCAGGGCGCATACGACCTGTACAGCTATTTCGACGAACGGAGGTATATACAGCCCGCGCTTTATCAAGCGCTTTCAAGGAAGGTTAACGGCGCGTTGGTGATGAAAGAAATGGTACAGGCAGGTCCTGCTTCTTATTCCAAAGAAACGCGCCAATTCAGAAAGGACCATTTTGAGAGCACACTCAACTACGACAAACTTTTTGGCTCCGACCACCGCGTATCGGGTTTGGTGTATTATTATATCAACGACCAGAAAGACACAAATGATGCCAAAGACAATCTGAGCAGCATTCCCGTCCGTTATCAGGGTGTTTCCAGCCGTTTGACTTATGGTTTTCAAGATACGTATCTGATGGATGTTAACTTCGGATACACCGGATCCGAAAATTTTCAGCCGGGCAGGCAATACGGTTTTTTCCCTGCCATCGCTGCGGGTTGGATTCCTTCCAATTACGAATTTATGAAAGAGCGCTTACCCTGGCTCAACTTCTTCAAAATCAGGGCTTCCTACGGAGCGGTAGGAAACGACCGTATCACCAGCCGCCGGTTTCCTTACCTGACAATGGTCAACATAAGTAATGATAAAGGTATTTGGGGCGGCACGACCATCGAGACAGTCAATGAAACGGTTGTCGGCGCCGATAACCTCGCTTGGGAGAAAGCCATCAAAAAAGACTTGGGAATTGAAGGCAGGTTTCTGGGAGAACGACTCTCTTTCGTAGTCGATTTCTTCGACGATCAGCGCGACGGCATTTTCCAACAGCGGGTGCAGGTGCCGGATTTTGTCGGCGTAACCACGATGCCTTTCGGAAATGTCGGAAAAATGAAAAGTTTCGGTTCCGACGGCAATATATCCTTTTCGCAGGAATTGGGAAAAGATATGGATTTCGTTATCCGGGGAAATTACACCTATTCCAAAAATATAATACAAAACTGGGAGCAGGTGTATGAAAAATATCCCTATTTGGAACGTACCGGATTGCCTCATGATATCATACGGGGCTACAAGTCCCTGGGATTATTCAAGAATGAAGAGGAAATAGCCTACAGTCCCAAACAAAGTTTTGGTCCGGTGCAACCCGGAGACATCAAATACATGGATGTGAACGGCGACGGCAAAATCACCACGGAAGATAAGGTGCCCTTGTCTTACAGCACCTATCCCCTGTTGATGTATGGAGTCGGCGGAGAGTTCCGGTACAAAAACTTTACGGTTGGCGTCCTGTTCAAGGGAACCGGAAAAACCGACTTCTTCTATGTGGGACAAAGTGTAAAACGCAGAGAAAGTGAAGGTAATTATAACAATGGAATGGGCTATGTGCCTTTCTTCGGACGTGAATCCGGCAATGTGCTGACGATAGTCAACGACCCGCACAACCGGTGGATTCCGATGGATTATGCGCTGGCAAACGGCATTGATCCGGCTTTGGCTGAAAATCCAAACGCCCGTTTCCCGAAATTGGAGTATGGAAACAACGCCAACAATGCGCAATTGTCCGATTTCTGGCAAGGAGATGCCCGTTATGTGAGGTTGCAGGAACTGACACTCAATTACAACTTCAAACACCGTACATTGCGGAAAATTGGCATTTCCTCCATTGATTTCCAATTGGTTGGAAACAATCTGTATGTTTGGGATAAGGTAAAACTCTTCGACCCCGAACAGGCACATTTTGACGGACGTGTCTATCCGATACCTGCCGTTTATACCTTGCAATTGTATATTCACTTATAAAAATAAAAATCATGAAACAAGCATGTAAAAAACAGATAAAAGTAGCACGTCGCCTGTCCTTTTTCGCTATGCTATCCTTCCTTTTGAGCGGAACATTTTCCTCCTGTAGCGATTATTTGAACGTTGACAGATATTTTGATGATGAGCTGAAACTGGATTCCGTATTCAGCTCAAAAAGGTATATAGAAGCCTATATGTGGGGAGCGGCTGCCACCTTTGCCGACGAAGGAAACATTTTCAAGTCCGCTCATACCCCCGGTCCTTTGGCTACGGACGAGGCATTTTCCGTGATTAGCACCGGTGATTATCCGGGTCTGTCTTTTGTATTGGGTGAAAAAAACGCAGAGAATCTCGGTACATTAAATACCTGGGGATACCTGTATAAAATCATTCGAAAAATGAACACCATTCTGGCTCGTGTGGATGAAGCGAAGGATATGACTACTACCGACAGGCTTCGCATCCTGGGATATACCCGCTTTATCCGCGCTTATGCCTATTACAATCTCATCGTTGACTTCGGACCCCCGGTTTTATTGGGTGATGAGGTATTGGAAAGTAACGAAACATTGGCGTATTACAATCGTCCGCGCAGCACTTACGATGAAGCGGTGGATTATATCTGTGAGGAATTGGAAGCGGCAGCTACCTATTTACCGCTAAAGGCTTCTATTTTGGATTTCGGTCGTCCCGATAAAGGAGCCGCTTACGGTTTAATCGCCCGCTTGCGGTTGATTCATGCCAGTCCGCTGTTTAACGGCGGTCAGTCTGCCCGCACCTTTTTTGGTAACTGGACGCGCAAAGCCGATGGCGTTCAATATGTATCGCAAACGCCCGATGAAAAACGCTGGGCGGTAGCCGCCGCTGCTGCCAAACGGGTAATGGAACTGAATCTGGGAGGGGTGCCTTTGTATAAATTATACACCGTAGAGGCTGACGATTATACGCCGGCTTTGCCGGATAATGTTACTTCCGATCCCGACTATTACAATACCTATCCGGACGGGGCGGCAGGCATTGATCCTTTCAAGTCTTATTCCGAAATATTCACCGGTGAAGCAACGGCTTCAACGAATCCGGAATTTGTATGGGGGCGCATGTCTCCTGCGACAAGGGATTTTACCCGGCAAGTTTTCCCGCTCACGCTTGGCGGATGGAATTTGCTAAGTATCCCTCAAAAGGTGATCGATGCGTATTGCATGATTGACGGACGTCCGATTGATAATTCGAGCATTCAATATCCTTATTCCGAAACCGGATTTACCAATGGACTGCTGTCCTTTTCAGGATACAAGTTCACTACCGGAGAAGTAAATAATATGTATGTCAACCGGGAAGCCCGTTTTTATGCTTCGGTAGGATTCAGCGAATGTTTCTGGACCTGTTCGTCAACGGCTGCGACAGGCAGTTACAATCAGACGGTTACTTACTATTATGACTCTTCCAACGGAAGGTCGGGAGCGACCAATCCGCTGGATTATTCGCCTACCGGTTATCTCCCCAAAAAGTATATTCATCCCATGGATGCATGGACCGGAACAAATAACAGAAGAATGGACAAAGCGTTTCCCATCATTCGTTATGCCGAAATCCTGCTTTCTTACGCAGAGGCTTTGAACAATCTTACCGGCAGTCATACGGTGGAAATAGACGGGCAAAGCCAAACTTTTTCGAGAGATGTTAACGAAATCAGGAAGGCTTTCAATCAGGTTCGTTACCGGGCAGGATTACCGGGCTTATCCGATGTGGAACTGGCTAACAGGCAAACGGTACAATCGCTGATTGAACGGGAACGCATGGTTGAATTTCTGCACGAAAACCGCCGGTATTACGATGTTCGCCGCTGGGGTATTTATGAAGAAACGGAAAGCGAACCCATTATGGGCATGAATGTAGATGGAGGGAAAGCCGATTATTATCAACGGGTAATTCCCAATACTTCCCGTATCAGTAGCCGTGTCGTGAACAAAAAAATGATTTTCTTGCCAATCCCGCAAGCCGACATCAAGCGTATTCCGGCTTTCGACCAGAATCCGGGTTGGGATTAAAACCAACAAGGGGGCATGCCCCCGTGTTATAAATCAAAAGAATTGAAATTTAAAAACATAAATAAAATGAAATATATAAGTATAGTATTAGCAGTGATTTTGGTTGCGGGATTTAGTTCCTGCAATGAAGACAAAATCTTTGAAAAGGAGCAATACAAAACCGTATTTGCCTTGGTCAGCGACGATGGTTATAATATCTTTCCCCGTGTACACGCCTTGGAAGAAGACGAATCAATCGGTTATGTGGCGGCTTCCTGCGGGGGAACCGTGGCAACGGAACAGGATATTACCGTGACAATGGTGGAAGACAGGGAACTGTTCGATCATTATAACTTAATGAATTTTGATATGGATGAGGACAGATATGCACGTCTTCTGTCTCCGGATAAATACGACATAGACAATTTCACCCTTCAGATTCCGGCAGGAGAGCGAAGCGGCAAGATGAAAATCCGTATCCGACCCGAAGGTTTGTCGCCGGACTCCGTTTATTTTATTTCCTTAAAAGCGAAGTCTTTCTCGGGATATGAAATCAATCCGGCTAAAAGCGACCTTTTATATCGTGTGCTTATCAAAAACAGGTTTGCCACCCAGGAATCGGCTACAAATTATGCCTTGAGAGGTATTCGCGATGGCGTGAATACAATGGGCGTCAAACCCATGCAGCCCCTTGGAAAAAACACGGTAAGGATTATGGCGGGAACGGAAGCTTACAAAGCGGATATTGCCACACTGAATCAGTCGGCAATTATTCTGGAAATAGACGAAGATAACCACGTACACATTTCCTCCTATAAAAATATGGTGGTCACTCAAGTGGACGGCGATCCGAATTTTCCGAATATTTTCAAGATAGAAAAGGATGATTATGGCAGGTTTTTCAAAAATTTCCTGCTGCGATATGATTACAAGATAGGAACTGTTACCTATCAGATGTCGGAAGAGTTAAGGCTTGAGGTTAAAGAAAATGAATTAAAATAAAGAAATCATGAAACAAACATTCAATAAAACAATGTATTTCACATTGGTTATTTGTATTTACGGTTTTCTTTCGGGATGCGACGTCGAATACAAACAACGTGAAGTGGAAAAAACGATTTATGTCGATAAAAGCTCGATAGCTTTGTATGTGGGTAATACACAGCAATTAACGGTCAGTCCTGCTGATGGTGTATATAATTGGACATCCGAAGATGAGTCCATAGCCAAAGTTAGCCTTACAGGATTGGTGGAAGCTACCGGCGAAGGAACTACCAACATTATAGTAAGTAGCGGAGATATCTATACCCGGATTGAAGTAAAGGCAAATGTCTGGGTTCCTTTAACGGATATTACCGGCATTCCGGAATCACTGAATTTATTTCAAGGTGACAAAGCCAATGTAACGGTAGTACCGGTTCCGCTAAATGCTTCGGAGGTACCATTAACGTGGGTGAGTGAAAATCCCGAAGTAGTTACTGTAAGCACTAAAGGCAAGATTGAGGCTGTTGGCGGTGGAACAGCATACGTCTCTGTCAGTTCCGGTGATTTGCAAAAACGGTTTCTCGTCAGCGTTGCATTCCTGCTTGACAACAGCGACTGGACTGTAGAAGTTTCCGATTGGACGGAAGATGGCGCCGGTAATACCAAGGATGCTATTATAGATGGGAATATCATGTCGTATTGGCATTCCAGCTATACGCCCAAATATCCGTTTCCTCACTGGGCGATTATTGATATGAAAACGCCTAAGACCATAATGAGAATCACTACTTACCGTGCGCCATGGCATAACGGTACCAAAACGATTCATTATTTAATTGGCGATAGTCCCGACATAAATGCTCCCGGATGGAGAGAGTTTACATCCGGTGATTTCACTTTTGTCAATGGCACTCAGAATCCGCCGCTGACCCTTAATGTTTCTTCTACAGAAACGGTGCGGGGGCAATACCTGCAAATCTATTTGGATAATGCCTTTAACGCAAATTCAACGGACACCCAAATAGGCGAAGTTTACGTTTACGGAACCGATTAAGAGACGCTGATTAGAGAAGCAAAATATAAATAGATGAAGCGAATAAAAGTAATTACATTGTTTATGTGCCTGATATATCATTGTATGGGGCAAGACATTCAGGTAAATCAAGTTCGGATGCAATGGCAGTACGATGTACCTGCCACCAAGTATTGGGAAAGTCTGCCTGTCGGAACAGG
>JAISJX010000443.1 GCA_031261145.1 Tannerella sp. | reverse complement strand
GCATAGGTTCGCCTTTCACAATCGCTTCGTATGCTTTGGAACGTCCCACCACGTCGTCGGACTTGATGGTCAGAATCTCCTGCAATACGTGCGCTGCGCCAAACGCCTCTAACGCCCATACTTCCATTTCTCCGAAACGCTGTCCTCCGAATTGCGCCTTACCGCCTAACGGCTGTTGCGTAATCAGTGAGTACGGCCCGATGGAACGGGCATGCATCTTATCATCGACCATGTGTCCCAATTTCAGGAAGTAGGTCACACCTACCGTTGCGGGCTGGTCGAAGCGTTCGCCCGTACCGCCGTCATACAGGTAGGTCTTACCATAACGCGGCAGACCGGCTTTGTCCGTCCATGCGTTCATATCATCAATGGATGCTCCGTCGAAAATCGGGGTGGCAAACTTCACATTCAGTGTCTGTCCCGCCCAACCCAACACGGCTTCAAATATCTGACCGAGGTTCATACGCGAAGGTACGCCCAGCGGGTTCAAACAAATATCCACCGGCGTTCCGTCTTCCAAGAACGGCATGTCTTCCTGACGTACAATCTTTGAAACAATACCTTTGTTTCCGTGACGTCCGGCCATCTTATCACCGACCTGAATCTTACGTTTCTTCGCAACATAGACTTTCGCAATCTGGATAATACCCGTAGGCAATTCGTCCCCGATGGTCAAATCAAATTTCTTCCGGCGCAATTCAGCATCTAATTCCTTGTACTTCTTCAGGTAATTAACGATTAATTTCTTAATCTGCTCATTTTTATGCGTATCAGTCGTCCATTTGCTGTATTGCACCGCATTGTAGTCCAACTCCTCCAGCATTTTACGGGAGAATTTCGCACCGCGGGCAATCACATCCGTATTCAGATAGTCTTTGACGCCCTGCGAAGCTTTTCCGTTGGTCAGAACCAGCAGTTTTTCGACGAGAATATCTTTCAATTCAGCCATCTTCTCCTCATACTCCTCGTCCAATTTCGGCAGAACAGCTTTATCCGACAAGCGGGTATTGCGCTTCTTTATATTCTTGCAGAACAGCCTCGTATCAATTACGACGCCATGCAATGAAGGCGTAGCTTTCAAGGAAGCATCCTTCACATCTCCGGCCTTGTCGCCGAAAATAGCGCGTAACAGTTTTTCTTCGGGCGAAGGATCCGATTCGCCTTTCGGCGTAATCTTTCCAATCAGGATATCGCCCGGCTCTACGTGAGCGCCGATCCGAACAATTCCACGTTCGTCCAGATTCTTAATCGCTTCTTCGCTCACATTCGGGATGTCGGACGTCAGTTCTTCCATACCGCGTTTGGTTTCGCGGACTTCCAGAATATACTCATCGACATGGATAGAGGTGAAGAAGTCCTCGCGAACCATCCGTTCGTTCAGCACAATCGCATCCTCATAGTTGTAACCTTTCCAGGGCATGTATGCCACTTTCACGTTACGTCCCAAAGCAAGTTCGCCGTTTTGTGTCGAATAACCTTCCGTCAGTACATCGCCGGCTTTCACACGCTGTCCGCGATAGCAGATCGGCTGCAGGTCAACGGTTGTACTCTGGTTGGTTTTGCGCCATTTCGGAATGACATACGTCTTGACGGCGTCTTCGAAACTTACAAATTCTTCGTCTTCCGACCGGTCATACTTAATCTGGATGCACGTCGAATCGACAAAGACGATTTCGCCTTCGCCTTCCGCAATAATCTGCGTACGGGAATCGCGCGCTACCTGCGCTTCGATACCGGTTCCGACAACCGGAGCGTCCGTATGAATCAACGGGACAGCCTGGCGCATCATGTTCGAACCCATCAAGGCGCGGTTGGCGTCGTCGTGTTCGAGGAACGGGATCAGGGAGGCGGCAATCGAAGCAATCTGTGTCGGTGATACGTCCATCAGTTTCACCTCTTCCGGATCAACTACCGGGAAGTCAGCTTCATATCTCGATTTCACCTTTTCACGGATAAAATGTCCGTTATCATCTAACGGCGCATTTCCCTGTGCTACTATCTTATCCTCTTCTTCCTCAGCGGTGTAGTAGGTCAACGATTCGGGCGAGAAATCGACCTTTCCGTTTTCCACCTTCCGGTAAGGCGTTGTGATAAATCCTAAGTCATTGATTTTCGCATAGACGCAAAGGGACGAAATCAAACCGATGTTCGGGCCTTCAGGCGTTTCAATCGGACAAAGGCGTCCGTAATGCGTATAGTGAACGTCACGGACTTCAAATCCGGCGCGTTCGCGCGACAAACCTCCGGGGCCTAAGGCGGACAACCGGCGTTTGTGTGTTATTTCGGCCAACGGGTTCGTCTGATCCATAAACTGGGATAGCGCGTTCGTCCCGAAGAACGAATTTACTACCGACGAAATCGTCTTGGCATTTATCAAATCAATCGGCGTGAAGACTTCGTTGTCGCGAACATTCATTCGCTCGCGAACCGTACGCGCCATACGCGCCAATCCGATGCCGAATTGATTATATAACTGTTCGCCGACCGTTCTCACACGACGGTTGCTCAGGTGGTCGATATCGTCCACAACGGCTTTCGAGTTTACCAGTTCAATCAGATATTTGATAATCTCGATGATATCTTCTTTCGTCAAAACTTTCGTTTCTTCGCTGATCGTCAGGTTCAGTTTCCGATTGATACGGAAACGTCCCACGTCACCCAAATCGTACCTTTTTTCGGAGAAGAACAGGTTGGTTATGATTTCGCGTGCGCTGGCTTCATCGGCCGGTTCGGCATTCCTCAACTGGCGATAGATGTACAACACGGCTTCTTTTTCCGAGTTACTCGGATCCTTCTGCAATGTATTGTAAATAATTGCGTAATCCGACAAGTTCTGGTCTTCGCGATGCAGGAGGATATACGGGGTGCCCGATTCGATAATCACATCAATGTTATCGTTGTCCAGCACCGATTCGCGATCCATCACGACATCGTTTCGTTCGATGGAAACCACCTCGCCGGTATCTTCGTCCACAAAATCTTCCACCCATGTCTTCAACACACGGGCAGCTAACCGGCGCCCGATGAATTTCTTCAGATTCGGTTTTGTATTTTTGACTTCTTCCGCCAGATTAAAGATTTCCAATATATCTTTATCGCTTTCAAAACCTATTGCACGTAACAGCGTGGTTACGGGTAATTTCTTTTTACGGTCGATGTAGGCGTACATCACATTATTGATGTCCGTGGCAAATTCTATCCACGAACCTTTAAACGGAATGATACGCGCTGAGTAAAGTTTGGTGCCATTGGCATGGAGACTCTGTCCGAAAAATACACCCGGCGAACGGTGCAACTGGGAAACAACGACCCGTTCGGCGCCATTGATTACAAAAGTGCCTCTTGTAGTCATGTATGGAATCGGGCCTAAATACACATCCTGGATGACCGTATCAAAATCTTCATGTTCAGGATCGGTACAATATAGTTTCAACTTGGCTTTCAGAGGAACACTATAGGTCAGTCCGCGCGCTATACACTCGTCAATGGTGTAACGCGGCGGGTCCACATAGTAATCTAAAAATTCCAACACAAAGTTGTTGCGTGTGTCTGCGATTGGAAAATTTTCGGCAAACACCTTATACAAGCCCTCTTTTTTTCTTTTTTCGGGCGGCGTATCTAATTGTAAAAAGTCTTGAAATGACTTCAATTGTACTTCGAGAAAATCCGGATACGAAAGGAAATTTTTAATCGAAGCAAAATTAATTCTTTGATTTTCAGTTGCTGAAGACATTTAGTTTGGAATTATTTTTGAACTTAATAAGAGAATAGACACAAAAAGGTTAAGAATCTTCATACTCTGAAGACTCTTAACCATATCACCTGGTTACCAGGCTATAGAGACTATTTAAGCTCAACTTCAGCCCCAGCTTCTTCCAAACTTTTCTTCAGAGCCTCGGCTTCCGCTTTAGCTATTCCTTCTTTCAGATTACTCGGAGCGCTATCAACCAAGTCTTTTGCCTCTTTCAGGCCAAGACCGGTCAACTCTTTCACTAACTTAACAATCGCTAACTTACTAGCGCCTGCTGCTTTTAACACTACATCGAAAGATGTCTTTTCTTCTTCCTCAACGGCTGCGGCTGCCGGTCCGGCTGCTACTGCTATTGCTGCGGCTGCCGGCTCAATGCCGTACTCATCTTTCAGGATTGCTGTTAATTCGCTAACTTCTTTTACGGTTAGATTTACTAATTGTTCTGCAAAAGCTTTCAAATCTGCCATTTTTGTATTATTTAAATGATTTTCTTAATTATTTTTTTTTAATTTCTTTCTTCAAGTGTTTTCAACACACCCATAATTGCCTGTCCGCCGGATGACTGGAGAGCCGAGATAAGATTCTTAACAGGCGACTGTAACAAGCTTACTACGTCGGCTATCAATTCGTTCTTGCTCTTCAGGTTTACGAGGGTATCCAGGTTTTCCGCACCGATATAAAAGCACTCTTGTACATAAGCGGCTTTCAGACTCGGTTTGGCATCGCCTTTGACGCCTTTTGTAAATTCCTTAATCAGGCGCGCCGGAGCATTGACTACTTCTGAAAACATTACGGCCGTATTCCCTTTCAGGGCGTCATTCAAGGCCGAGTAATCAGTATTCGTACTCTCCAGTGCTTTTTTAAACAAAGTATTTTTAACAACAACTAATTTGATGTCTTTCTTGTAACAAAGTCTTCTCAACGCACTCGTTTTGCTGGCATTCAATGCCTCGATATCCGTCAAATAGAAATTTGAATAAGAACCTAACGTCTCTGATAGTTGTTTAATTATTAAACTTTTATCTTCCTTTTTCATCGTTCATTCATTAATTTAATTATCAACCTTCAACTGTTTTGGGGTCAACTTTAATGCCCGGACTCATAGTACTTGAAAGATAAACGCTTTTCATATAGGTTCCTTTTGCTGCGGAAGGTTTCAATTTAATAAGCGTCGAAATAAATTCTTTGGCATTATCAAATATCTGCTCTGCTGTAAAAGATACTTTACCGACGGAAGTGTGCATAATACCGGCTTTATCGACTTTGAAGTCGATTTTACCCTGCTTCACTTCTTTAACGGCTTGTCCTATATCGTTTGTTACCGTTCCGCTTTTGGGGTTCGGCATCAAGCCACGGGGGCCTAACACACGTCCTAAAGCGCCAATTTTACCCATGATTGAAGGCATGGTTATGATGATATCAATATCGGTCCATCCACCTTTTATTTTATCAATATACTCATCCAAACCTACAAAATCCGCGCCGGCGTCTTTCGCCTCCGCTTCCTTATCAGGAGTACATAATACAAGAACCCTTACTTGTTTACCGGTTCCGTGCGGCAGAGACACTACGCCTCTGACCATTTGGTTGGCTTTACGGGGATCTATACCTAAACGGACATCTACATCGACCGAGGCATCGAATTTGCTGGTCGAAATTTCTTTCACCAACGCCGACGCTTCTTTCAATGTATAAAATTTCCCGTCTTCCAGCTTACCCTTAGCCAATTTTTGATTTTTCGTTAATTTACTCATCTCAATTGACATTTATTGGTTAGTTTCCGGGAATGTCCCAGTTACAGTAATACCCATACTCCGCGCTGTTCCTGCCACCATTTTCATAGCCGATTCAACCGTGAAACAATTTAGATCGACGATTTTATCTTCGGCTATCTTCTTCACCGTATCCCAAGTAACTTGCGCTACTTTTTTACGATTCGGTTGAGCCGATCCGCTTTTCAACTTCGTAGCTTCCAACAATTGGATGGCCACCGGAGGTGTTTTTACGACAAATTCAAACGTCTTATCCGCATAGTAGGTAATTACCACAGGCAATATTTTACCAGCTTGTTCTTGGGTTCTGGCATTAAATTGCTTGCAAAACTCCATAATATTAATACCCTTCGAACCTAAAGCAGGCCCTACCGGGGGAGATGGGTTTGCTGCCCCTCCTTTAATCTGCAATTTAATCTGTCCAGCAATTTCTTTAGCCATTTTCTTCTAAAAATTTTATATATTAATTAGAAATCTTGAAAAAGCCTGCATTATCCGTAACAATAATACTATTCTTTTTCTACTTGTACATAACTTAACTCAAGCGGCGTTTTCCGTCCGAAGATTTTAACGATCACTTTCAGTTTCTTTTTCTCGGCGTTCACTTCCTCTATAACCCCGCTAAATCCATTAAAGGGGCCAAAAGTCACTTTCACCGTTTCTCCTACGTAGTATTGAACATCCATCTCCTCTACTTGCTCCTGCAGCTCGTCAACCGTTCCTAAGACGCGGCTCACTTCCGCCGGACGCAATGGCTCCGGATGTTCCGATCCTCCCAAAAAACCAATCACATTGGGTATTTGACACAAGCGATGGGCTACTTCTCCTACCAGATTCGCTTCCACCAAAACGTATCCCGGCAAATAAGCGCGTTCTTTCAGCACTTTTTTTCCGTTGCGCATGGTGAATGTTTTCTCTGTCGGAATGAGAACTTGCGACACGTACGTACCTAAGTCCGAACTTTTCATTTCGGCCTCCAAGTATTCGCGCACCTTATTCTCCTTGCCGCTAATGGCACGGAGAACATAAAATTTTTGTTGAGAATCTGCCATCACTAATAAACTAAAATTAGTAGATGAACGTCATCACACTTTTGAAAACAAAGTCGATCACAAATACCAACACTGCTATGATAAGGGAAGCAAACATAACAACGACAGCGCTATTCGACAACTCTATTTTCGTAGGCCAAGAAACTTTATGTACAAGCTCGTTATACGAGTCTTTACAATATGCAATAAACTTATTCATTTCTTATATATTCTAAAGCACGGAAGGAGAGGCTCGAACTCCCGACACCTGGTTTTGGAGACCAGTGCTCTACCAACTGAGCTACTTCCGTATTCATATAGCCGGAAGCCTTCAGAACGACCGGCTATAAATTAATATCAATTCAATCAATCAATCAATCAATTAACTCTGTAATCTGACCTGCGCCTACCGTACGTCCGCCTTCACGGATAGCGAAACGGAGACCTACGCTACATGCAACCGGGTAGATCAGTTCGACCTGAATGGTTACATTATCGCCCGGCATTACCATTTCTACGCCTTCCGGCAAGGTGATTTCACCCGTAACGTCCAAAGTACGAATGTAGAACTGGGGACGGTATTTGTTATGGAACGGCGTATGACGTCCACCTTCTTCTTTTTTCAGGATGTAAACCTCTGCTTTGAATGTGGAGTGGGGTTTTACTTTTCCCGGGTGAGCCAAGACCATACCACGTTTGATTTCGTCTTTGTCGATACCGCGGAGCAACAAACCAACGTTGTCACCAGCCTGACCTTCGTCCAGAATCTTACGGAACATTTCTACTCCCGTAACAACTGATTTCCTGCCTGCTGAACCTAAACCGATGATTTCTACTTCTTCACCTGTCTTGATGATACCTGTTTCGATACGACCTGTTGCAACGGTACCACGACCGGTGATCGAGAATACGTCCTCAACCGGCATCAGGAATGGTTTGTCCACGTCGCGCGGAGGCAGCGGAATCCATGTATCCACAGCATCCATCAGTTCCATAACTTTGTCTTCCCATTGTGCATCGCCGTTCAAAGCGCCTAAAGCCGAACCCTGAATAACCGGTGTCTCGTCACCATCGAAATTATAGAATGAAAGCAATTCACGCATTTCCATTTCTACAAGTTCCAACATTTCGGGGTCGTCAACGCTATCGCATTTGTTCATAAATACAACCAGACGGGGTACGTTTACCTGACGGGCTAAAAGGATATGCTCACGGGTCTGAGGCATCGGACCGTCAGTGGCGGCAACTACAATGATTGCACCGTCCATCTGAGCAGCGCCGGTAACCATGTTCTTCACATAGTCGGCGTGACCCGGACAGTCAACGTGTGCATAGTGACGATTAGCGGTCTCATACTCAACGTGAGCCGTGTTAATCGTGATTCCTCTTTCTTTTTCTTCAGGAGCGTTGTCGATAGAATCGAACGAACGTATTTCTGAAAGACCTTTCTTAGCCAAAACGGTCGTAATAGCAGCCGTTAAAGTTGTTTTACCATGGTCAACGTGACCAATCGTACCGATGTTCACATGCGGCTTCGTCCTGTTAAATTTTTCTTTTGCCATAAAAAATTGTCTCTATTTGATTAATTAACTTATTATTAAATCCTTCCATATCCTATCTCTGAGCCGGTGCCGAGATTTGAACTCGGGACCTCTTCCTTACCAAGGAAGTGCTCTACCACTGAGCTACACAGGCGTTTTTTTTATTTACAATCGTCTCCTGCCCTCAAGGCTGTTTCCTTGTCTATCTATACATATATATAATGTATAGCGAATCTCCAAATACTACCCTTTTCCGCAAGCGATTTTTCATCCATTTTTCTTCGAGCCTCTTGTCGGATTCGAACCAACGACCCCGAGATTACAAATCACGTGCTCTGGCCAACTGAGCTAAAGAGGCCTGATAATGAACGAGCCGCTCCGCTTTGAGGCGAAAGCGGCTGCAAATTTAGATATTATTTATCATTATACCAAAAAATCCGCCGTTTTTTTTATTTGTTTCTGATTTTTTCTTTCACCTTCAACAATTGTTTTTCCAATGCGTCCACGGCTTCGTCGATTGCTTCTTCAAACGAATTGCTTGTCTTTTCGGCAAAACAATCATTGTTTTTTATCTTCAATCGAATGCCGGCCTGCTTGTTTTGAGCCGATTCCGGTTTAATAACTCGTAATATGACTTCTGCCGCCAGAATGCCGTCATAATACTGATCCAATTTGGATACTTTTTTCTGTACAAACGCTTCCAAACGCTCTGTAGCGTCAAAATGAATAGCTTGAATTTTAATTTCCATAATTTAATCTCCTTACTTTTTCGCTCTCGGATGAGCATGATACATTTTTTTCAATTCCTCAAAGGTTATATGCGTATAAACGGAAGTAGAGGCTAAACTGCTGTGTCCGAGCAATTCTTTCACAGCGTTCAACTCCGCTCCGTTGTTCAACATACTCGTAGCAAAAGAATGTCTTAACACATGCGGGCTTCGCTTTGCCAGCATGGGCACGTCAGACAATCGTTTCCGTACAATCTGATAAACGATAGCGGCCGACAAGGGTTTCCCGTTTTTGCGTACAAAAAAGTACTCGCTATCGTTTTCTACGGCTATCTTTCTTACTTCGGTATAATTTATCATCATCTCTTTCAGTCGATTTGCAAATGGAATCAACCTCTGTTTATTCCGTTTTCCCGTCACTTTCAGGAGGGAAGCATCCAAATCGACAGCCTCTGATTTGATGGTTATCAGTTCCGCACGCCGGATTCCCGTTTCGTATAACAGTTCCAGTAACAACCGGTCCCTTACGCCCTCGAAATCCTCCCGGAAGTTGTCCACGCCGTCCAAAAGTTCCGCCATCTCGTTTTCTTTGACGAAATAGGGTAACGGATGTCCTTTTTTAGGCCCGACCACCAAACGCATCGGATTTTCGTGTATCTTTCCCTGTTTGGCCAGATATTTGAAAAATGATTTCAAGGAACTCAACTTGCGATTAACGGACGCCGCCGACATCCGGTGATCCAACAGGAATATCATCCAATTCCGTATCTGATCGGAATCAATCAGACATGGCTCGAACGAACTATTCTCCGTATTCTCTTTGATATATGTCTCAAATTGAAGCAAATCCTGAGAATATGCCAACACCGTATGAGCCGAATAATTCTTCTCATAGCGGAGGTAGTTCAAAAATGAATCAATAATCATACGTACGTCACATTTTCATGCAACGAATATACGGAGAAAAACTAAATAAAACAAGAAAAAAAAGGAAAATTATTCAAGCAATTAATCTTCAGCCTGCTGCAACTGCTGAATATAAATGGCACGGATGCGCTCTTTTCTCTTTTCTACAGAGGGTTTTGTGAAAGCCTGACGGTTTCTAAGTTCTTTGACAACTCCCGTTTTTTCAAACTTCCTTTTAAATTTCTTCAGCGCTTTTTCAATACTTTCGCCTTCTTTCAATGGAACTACAATCATAAATCAGAATTTTTTTATTATATATTTTTTATTTTATCCGTAAAATCGGCCACAAAATTACGGAATGTTTTTGTTTCCAACAAAACTTTCTTTCATATTTTTCTGCATTCGGATCATTAATTTTTTAGGAATCACGCTTTTTTCCGTATTTTTGCGACGATAATTCAAAAAGATAAAGAATATGGCTCTTATCAAATCCGTCAGGGGATTCGACCCTGTCATTGGAAAAGATACTTTTTTAGCTGATAATGCAGTTATTATCGGCGATGTGATAATCGGCGACGGTTGCAGCATCTGGTACGGAACAGTGTTACGCGGCGATGTGAACTCCATCCGCATCGGAAATGGCGTTAATATACAGGATGGTTCGGTGCTTCATACATTATATGAAAAATCGATCATAGAAATCGGGGATGACGTATCCATCGGGCATAACGTGACGATTCACGGGGCGAAAATCTGCGACAGCGCTTTGATTGGCATGGGTGCGGTGGTACTGGATCACGCGGTTGTGGGCGAGGGGGCGATTATCGCAGCCGGCTCTGTTGTTTTAAGCAATACGCAGATAGAAGCGGGCTGTATCTATGCGGGCGTTCCGGCTAAATTCGTCAAAAAAGTAGCGCCGGAACAGGCAAAGGAGATCAATCAGAAAATCGCACACAATTATCATCTGTATTCTTCGTGGTACAAAACCGGTGAAGAATAACGGTGTGTGGAATCAAATGATCCTGATTTAGACTAAAATAACAACCCTGCAATGCGTATCTTTCAAAAAATTGCCTGTATTGGTTTATTCGTCCTTATCGTTGCTGTATGTTATGTCTTACAGGATTATAAAGGGACTCCGCCAGACCGGGAAAAGGCTGACCATCCGGCGCTTCCACGTCCGGGCGGACGCGCCCGTTTAGTTTTTGCGGGCGACTTGATGCAGCATCTGCCCCAAGTGACGGCGGCGCGAACCGGCGAGGGGCTTTATGACTATTCGGAATCGTTCCGGTATGTGAAAGATATTTTTCAAAAAGCTGATTTGGCGATAATTAATCTGGAAACAACGCTGAATCCGAGCCCTTTTTATACCGGCTATCCGATGTTCCGCTCGCCATCTTCATTGGCGGGAGCGATAAAAGATTTTGGCGTGGATGTGGCGGTTATGGCTAATAATCATGTGTGTGACAACGGAATGACCGGGATAGAACACACCATTCACTGTTTGGATTCGCTTGATATAGCATTCACGGGAGCGTTTGCCGACAGCCTGCAATCCCTGAATTACCATCCGCGCAGGCTCAATG
>JAISJX010000418.1 GCA_031261145.1 Tannerella sp. | reverse complement strand
CAAGTGGCTTTTGCGGATGAGTTCGAGCAGATCGTCGGCATTGCCAGAGAAGGAAAGGAAGACAGCGAAGAGTTCATCGCTGTAGAGCGCTTCAGGTGTAACTTGCTCTACGAAGGTTTTAAACTCGGTATGGAGGTTAAACCATTCTTCATTACGTAAACGATTGAATTTAATTCTTTTGATTTTCATGATGCTGTTATTTTAAAATGAATAATTTCCTGATTCCGGGTGGCAGGCGGGCAGGCTGCCTTGCCGGTTTTGTGTACGGCCAAAAAGGGCGAAAGTCTCAACACACTGTTTTGAAGGTTTCGCCCTTCGGCCAAATGCCTCAACACACTGTTTTGAGCGTTTCGCCCGGCGGCTACATGTCTCAACACACTGTTTTGGACGTTTCGCCCTTCGGCTACATGTCTCAATACACTGTTTTGGACGTTTTGCCCGGCGACAAGAGGTCTCAACACACTGTTTCGGGGTTTTCGCCCTCCGAAAAGCATTGCGTTTTTATGTTCTGCAATATTTTTGCCTGTTATAAATGCCTCGTACATATTCCTGTTGTAAAATTTAAGACAAAGGTATGAAATTGTTTTTTGATTTATCGCTATCAAAGGGGGATTTTTTTTTGAATTATGAATTATGAGATTACTTCGCTACCGCTCGCAATAACGGATAGTGTGCCCAACGTCATTGCAAGACCCGAAGCAATCCAATTATTAATTGTTAATTATTAATTATCAATTGAATTAAACTTCTTCCAGGGCGTAATATTGGAAATCCCGTGTGATGGTTTGGAGGAAATGTTCGTCGTTGACGGCGGGATTGATTTTTAGGAAGGTGCGTACCTGTTCTGCCAGTTCGCGGATTCGCCGGGGGCGTTCGTTGTCGTAGCGGAAGAGGGTTTGGTTGATCAGGTTCACCTGCTCTAAAGAGAGGTTTTCGGCCTGGGGAAAGAGGGGATAGTAATCCGTGCCGAGATGCTTAAATTCGTCGAGGGTGACGTTTATCTTATGGAAATCTTTTTCTTTGATGACCAGCGTACCGGCGGCCATATCGCCAAAACGCTGGTTGTTTTTGCTCAGCAGGATAGCCAGGGTTCCGAGGCCGTAGGAAACAAAGACATCGACGAGGAGAAAGAGCCAGCGGAGGAGGTAGGCTCCCATGCCGGGCGTCGTACCGTCTTTCATGACGACACGGATGCCGAGCAGTCTTTTTCCAGGCGTCTGTCCCTGGTTGAATATTTCCCAGATGAGCGAGTAGAACATGGCGGGCAGTAAAAAAAAGATATAGACAACCGTAAAATCGCTGTAAGGGGCGTATTTTGCATAAAGCCCCATAATGACGGATATGGCTACACAATAGATGACTATCAGGATATAATCGATAAGCCGCCCCAGAATCCGGTCGCCGACGCTGGCGGGAGTCTGGTCGATTTGAACGTATTGATTTGTAATAATTGTAGAATCTGCCATATTTTTTTCGCTTTTCGACTTGCAAATATATAAAATTATGTACATTTGCAAAGGAATAATTTTAATAAAAAACGAAATCCTGTTGTTTTTCAATAAAAATCCGGCAGGTTTTCAGAACCTGTCAGGTTTGGAATACAGATTAGAGAAAGATGAAAGAAACGTTATTTATCCGGCAAAATATAGCGAAATGGAAGGAACTGGAAAAGGTTGTGGATTCGGCGGCAGTGCAGGATCCGGGGCGTTTGGCGGATACCTATACGGAGATTACGACGGATTTATCTTTTTCACGCAGCCACTACCCGCGCTCGCGTATCACGGTTTACCTGAACAACCTGGCCTCGGCGCTCCATAACGCCCTTTATAAAAACAAAAAAGAATCGCAGTCGCGGATTTTCCGCTTTTGGAAAACGGAGGTGCCGTTGGTGATGTACGAATCGCGGAAGGAATTGCTGTATTCGTTTTTGCTTTTCCTGATTAGTGCGGCTGTCGGCTGCCTGTCCACGCTGAATGACGATTCGTTTGCCCGCCTGATCATGGGTAATTCATACGTGGATATGACGTTGCAGAATATCAGGAACGGGAATCCGATGGCGGTTTATGGCGATATGCCGCCGCTGCTGATGTTCTTTATGATAACGATTAATAATATCAAGGTATCGTTTTTTATTTTCGTATCGGGATTGTTTACGGGTTTCGGTACGGGAACAGTCCTGTTTTATAATGGCGTGATGATTGGCGCCTTTCAGACGTTTTGCTTTCAGCAGAACGTCGGCCTGGAATCGATGCTGGCCATCTGGCTGCATGGGACGCTGGAGATTTCGGCGATTATCATTGCGGGTGCAGCCGGTTTCGCATTGGGCAACGGCTGGCTTTTCCCGGGCACGTATCCGCGCGGTTACGCTTTTCGCCGGGGTGCAAAGCGGGGACTGAAGATTATTATCGGGACGGTGCCAATCTTTATCATCGCCGGTTTTATTGAGAGTTTTCTGACACGCTACACGGGAGCGCCGAATGTAATCCGGGGCGGGTTCATCGTACTTTCGCTGGCGTTTGTGTTCTATTATTATATGTATTTACCAAAACAGTTAAGTCATGGAATATCCAAATCCTAAAATCAGATTTTACCAGGTGCGAACCTTTGGCGAGAAGTTGAATATCACATTTGATTTCTTCCGGGAAGCGTGGAAACCGCTCTTGAAATCCACGTTATACCTGATCCTGCCGATCTGCCTGATCCAGGCGTTCGGAATCAACGCAATCATGCGGTTCAGTTTTGCCATGGGAGCTTCGTCGGGCGCAGGGTCGGACTTTTGGCAAGACTCCGACATCTGGAAATTCTTTATCAATTACAGCGTGTATATGCTCTGCTATTTAGTGGGCAGTTGCCTGCTCTCGGCGTTAATCTATACGTTGATGCAGGAGTATCAGCGGAGAGAGACGCGGCTGTTAGATATTCAGCTTTCGGATTTCAAGGAGCCGTTAATCAAAAACACGTGGAAGATGCTTCGCATGAGCCTGCTCTTTTTCGGGGTCATCCTGTTGGTTGCGCTAATCATCGGCATTCTTGCGGCGATGTCGTCCTGGACATTGATTCTAACCCTTCCGGTTATGGTGGTTGGCCTCATTGCGGTCATAGTGCCGGTAAGCCTTGCCCCGGCGTTTTATATTTTTGAGGATATGCCGCTGGGGGCGACGATACGGAAGGCTTTCCGGTATGGCTTTGCCGCATGGGGCGGTACTTTTGGTATTCTCTTTGTGCTGGGTCTTTTGGGGAATATCATCAGCTCGGTGACCATGATGCCTTGGTATATCCTGACGGTTATCGGGAGTTTTTTTTCGATAACCGACCCGTCTTCGGGCGTGCATACGTCAATACTGTATCAGTTCTCTACCTATATATTAGGAATTATCCAGTCTTACGGGACATACATAGGCGCCACACTCAGCGTGGTAGGAACGGCCTTCCAGTATTTCCACCTGCGCGAAAAGAACGAGGGCGTCACGGTGAATGAAAACATTCAAAACTTCTACCGCCTGTAATGATGGTTCTTCCGGCAGACACCTTGCTATATGATTCGGCGAAGATAGCCGAATATCAGGCAGACAAACGGTTTGACTACAACAGTCAACTGGGTATGCCGGAATTTGACCTGATGGGAATGATCCAGCATTGGATAAACCGGATGTTGCAACGATTCTTCAGTTATGAAGCGTCGCAGGTTATCTCGACATGGTTGCTGGTTGCGTTTTTCCTGTTGGTCGTCGGGTTTGTGATCTATTTTATTTACCGGAATCACCCGGAGCTTTTCCTGCGGGATAAAAAGAATCCGTCGTTACGTTATGACGTCGAGGAAGAAACGATTTACGGGATAGATTTTGAAAAAGAAATGTCGGCAGCCCTGTCGGCGGGCGATTACCGTTCGGCCATCCGTTTCCTTTATTTGCAGACGCTGCGTTTTATTGCGGATAAAGAATGGATAGAGTGGCGCATCTATAAAACGCCCACCGAATATATGTCCGAGTTGAAACCGGCGGAACTGAAACCGCCGTTCCGCGATTTCACGAATCATTTCCTGCAGGTGCGCTACGGTAATTTCAAGGCGACCGGCGAGCTGTTCAAAGAGATGTGCGATTTGCAGAAAGCGCTTAAAACGG